>CAYMQO010000380.1:0-2579 GCA_964392405.1 uncultured Marinobacter sp. | reverse complement strand
TCTTTGAAAGCCTGGCCGAGGGTGATGCCGATATCTTCCACGGAGTGGTGGTCGTCAATATAGGTGTCGCCGGTGCACTTGATGGTCAGGTCGACCAGCCCGTGACGGGCGATCTGCTCCATCATGTGTTCGAGAAACGGCACCCCGGTCTCAAAGCTGGACTTGCCAGTGCCGTCCAGGTCGATTTCAACCGTGACCTGGGTTTCAAGGGTATTGCGTTCTACCCGCGCCTTACGAGCGGCCATGCTGACTCCGAAAATTAATAAGCAAGCGTGAATCGAGGAGGTGATTATACCTGTTCAGCGTCGCTGAGTCCCGCACTGTAGCGGGTAGACGATCATGGTGATGGGTATTGCGGGACAGTGCTCAGAATGCGTTTTTCAGGTTATTCAGGTACGTATCCAGCAGATTGTTGAATTCGTGCTTTACCACCGGGCTGAGGGCCATCTTGAGCAGGCTCTGCATGGGCAGGGTCAGTTCCGCAGAGGCCTGGTAGCGCGCACGGGTGGTCTGGCCGTGGTCGGTCAGTGTCCAGCTTCCGGCGACGTCACCATTGCCCTCTCCTTCTACCGGCGTCCAGGTAACCCGGCCGGCCTCCCGGTCCGCATGGTAGCGGCAGGCGTATACCGTCTGGATGGAGTATTTGTCGACGCCGATCTTTTCCATTTCCCATCGCCAGGCATTATCGCCGAGATCCACCAGTTGCTCGACCTTGGGAAAATAACGGACCGTCCGGGGAATATCCGACACCAGCGCAAAGACTTCATCAAACGGGGCAGCCAGTTCGATCTCGCGGTTTACTTCGATGCTTATGGTAAAAGCCACACCTGTGCCCTCCAGTATTGTATCGGTCGTCGAGGATTGTTATACGGAGCTGAGAAAACACTCTATTGTGGCGAAACCCTGCCATTTTGTCATACTGGGGGCGCTTTTAATTTGTAGTCTGTGCGTTACGCTTGACTCAGAGGCCCGCCACGGGTTTCGGGGAATTCACCGGACGATACCAGAAGGACTTACCCTGTCATGAAAGTTGTTCGCAACATCCTCATTGCCATCATTGGCCTGGTTGTGCTGGCCGTTGCGGCCATTGCGATTGCGGTGTTTGTGATTGATCCAAACACCTATAAACCACAGATCGAGCGCGTGGTGGAGCAGAAAACCAATCTGGATATCGACCTTTCCGGCGATATCAGCTGGTCGCTGTTTCCCCTGGGCCTTGAGCTTAATGAGGTGGAAGCGACGCTGGACGGCGAGCGCTTTATCGCACTGCGCAAGCTGATTGCCCAGGTGGACTTCTGGTCACTCATTTCCATGTCGCCCCAGGTCCATACCTTTGTGCTGGATGGGCTGGACGCCCGCCTGACGGTAGCCGAAGACGGTACTGGCAACTGGACCCGCATCCTGCCAGAAGGCGAAACCCCCAGTGCTGAACAAGCCGCCCAGGAAGCCGCCGAGGAACAGGCCGCTGCCAACGGCGACGACTCAGTCGACGTGCTGGCCTTTGCGGTAGAGGAAGTTCGTATTACCGACGCCAGTGTTCAATATGAAGACCTGGCCACCGGGCAGTCCATCGTGCTTCAGGATTTCACCCTGCTGGCCAGCCAGATCATGCTGGGTTCGGAGTTCCCTCTTGAAGTTGGCTTTCTGGTAAATACCGGCGAACCGGAAATGTCGGTTGAAGGGGACATTACCGCCAGGCTGACCGCCAACGAAGAGCTCACGGAATTCTCGGTAAAAGGGCTTGATGCAAAATTCGGCCTGTCCGGTGACGCTTTCGACAATCGTACCTTGCAGGCTCGCATTACCGGCAGCGTTGACGCCAATACGGCCACAGAAACCGCAAAACTGGCCAACTTCCGCGCTACCCTCGCCAACCTGGAACTGACCACCAATCTCGACATTGAAGGTTTTGGCCCGCAGGCCCGGGTTAACGGTGATCTGGCCCTGGCGGAGTTCTCGCTGCGGGAGCTTATGCAAACCATGGGCATGGAAGAGCCCGAGACCACGGACCCGGATGTGCTGAACAAGGTCTCTCTCAGCACTCGTCTGACAGGCCCGGCAGGTGTGGCCGAGCTCTCTGACCTGACCATCGTTCTGGACGACACCACATTTAAAGGCAGCGCCAGGTACAACATCGACTCCGGTGCCCTGACCTTCCAGTTGGAAGGAGATGCCCTGAATGCTGACCGGTATCTGCCGCCACCTGCCGAAGAGACCGAAGCGTCACAGACCCCGACCCAGAGTCCGGGCGCGACAACAACGGCTGCGGCCGAGGGTGAGCTGTTACCGCTGGAGACGCTTCGTGACCTGGAGCTGGACATCGACCTGGGCCTGGGCGAGCTGATTATCAGCAATCTCACCATTACCGATATCAACACCTCCATTGATGCAGCCAACGGCCAGGTTGGCCTTACCGACTTCAGCGGCCGTCTTTACGGTGGTGGTTTTCAGTCCGACATTACCATCGACGCTCGCCCCGATAGCCCCAACTGGCAGCTGAATGCGCAGGTATCCGGCGTGGAGAGCCAGCCCCTGCTGCAGGATCTGGCCGAACTCGACATGCTGGCCGGCGCTGCCAA
>CAYMQO010000379.1:0-2585 GCA_964392405.1 uncultured Marinobacter sp. | reverse complement strand
ACAATATGGGGCCGAAGCTGAGTGCCCAGCTCGCAGGTATCGCCGAGGCAGATATCTTCGTAACCGCGGTCATAAACCAGATGTGGATGGCCGGAACTGCGCACCCTGGTCAGCTCGCCGTGAAGATGAATAACGTTCGTGGACCCTGCTCTTTCATGGAGATTATCCACGTTCTGGGTAATGATGGTTACCCGATGGGTCTGCTCCAGCCGGGCCAGAGCCCGGTGGGCGGCGTTGGGCTCAACGTCTTTCAGCTGCCGGCGACGCTGGTTATAGAAGTCCAGCACCAGCTCCGGGTTGCGGGCGAAAGCCTCGGGAGTAGCGACGTCCTCTATGGCGTAACGTTCCCACAGACCGCCGGAATCGCGAAAGGTGGACAAGCCGCTTTCCGCACTGATACCGGCGCCGGTCAGCACTACAACATGATCTTTCATGGACAACTTACTGCACCGCCAGATCAAAAATCTTGCCGGGGTTCATAATGCCTTTGGGGTCAAAGACCTGCTTGACCGCCCGCAGGTACTCAATCTCCACCGGACTACGGGTGTACTGCAGATAGTCTTTCTTCACCAGCCCGACCCCATGCTCCGCCGAGACACTGCCCCGGTGGCGCTGGACGATATCAAACACCCATTTGTTGACCTGCTGGCAGCGATCGAAAAATTCCTCTTTCGCCATGGTCTCCGGCTTCAGGATATTCAGGTGCAGGTTGCCGTCGCCGATATGGCCGAACCAGATAATCTCGAAATCCGGATAGTGCTCGGTAACCACCTGATCAATTTCAGTCAGGAATTCCGGCACCTGTGACACTACGACCGAAATATCATTCTTGTACGGGGTCCGGGGCGCGATGGACTCGGAAATCCGCTCCCGCAGCTGCCAAAGATTATTGGCCTGGGTCTCACTCTGGCTGATCACTCCGTCCAGCACCCAGCCGTTCTCGACACACTGTTCGAACAATGCCATGGCCTCATCCATGACCTGCTCCGAGACCGCTTCAAATTCAAGCAACGCGTAGTACGGTGCCTCTGTCTCAAAGGGTGCCTGCACCTGACCATGGGCCAGAACATGGGACATGGCCTGGTGGGAAAAGAATTCGTAAGCGGTCAGGTCCACCTTTCTGAGGAAAGTCTGCAGCACATCCATGGTATTGGTAAGATCCGCCAGCCCAAGCACCATAACGGTCAGGTTGGTCGGCTGACGGGTGAGCTTCATGGTGGCTTCAGTAATAAAGCCCAAGGTGCCTTCAGCGCCGATAAAAAGATGGCGCAGATCGTAGCCGGTATTGTTCTTTTCCAGATCCAGGTTGAGGTCGAGAATGTCCCCCTTACCGGTCACTACTTTAAGGCCGGCGACCCAGTCCCGGCTCATACCATAACGGATCACCTTGATACCGCCGGCGTTGGTGGACAGGTTACCGCCCAGCTGGCTGGACCCGGCTGAAGCAAAATCCACCGGATAGAAAAGCCCGTTTTCTTCCGCGAAATTCTGAAGCTGCTCGGTGATCACACCGGCCTGACAGCGGACCGTGCGGTCGCTGGCATTGAACTCAAGAATCCGGTTCATGTGGTCAAAGGCGACCACCACTTCACCGTTGGCCGCCACGGCGCCGCCACTGAGCCCGGTACGACCACCGGAAGGCACCAGCGCCACTTGATTGTCATTGGCAAAACGGACAATGGCCTGCACCTGCCCGGTAGTCTTTGGCAATACGATTGCCAGTGGCCGGGGGGCGTACTGACGGGTCCAGTCCTTACCGTAGGCGTCCAGGTCAGCGGGATCGGTTAACACCTTGCCGTCGTCCACCAGCTGTTTCAGGGACGAAATGATCTGTTCCGGGTTCATGATTTACGGGGTCTCTCCAGCGAGTCAGGCAGGCGGCGGCAACACCGGAAAATGAGTTGATCCAGGTGAACCAGCCAGCTGTGAAAGTCTGCGTTTATGGTATCATACCCGCCCTGTTCTGTGAGCCCGGCCCTACCCCAGGTGGAGAGGCTGGCGCCACGGTTGTGACGGATTGCCAGCACAGCCGCGGCCACAGGTATTTCTGGTCGGGCAGCCTCAGACTCCAGGCTGTCACGGAGCGTGGTACAGCCGCGCTTCATACCACGCAACAGAAGGTCTGGAAACTTACCCATGTCAGAAACGTCTCTTGAGAAGAGCAAAATCCGCATCCTGTTGCTCGAAGGTGTTCACCAGTCTGCGCTGGATACCCTGAACGCTGCGGGCTACACCAACATCGAGTACCTGAGCCACTCCCTGGGGGAGGAAGAGCTGCTTGAGAAGATCGCCGACGCGCACTTTATCGGCATCCGCTCCCGCACTCAGCTCACGGCAAACGTGTTCGAAGCGGCCAAAAAGCTGGTTGCGGTTGGCTGTTTCTGTATCGGTACCAACCAGGTGGACCTGCAGGCGGCAACCCGCCGTGGCATTGCGGTGTTCAATGCCCCGTTCTCCAACACCCGCAGCGTAGCGGAACTGGTGCTGGCGCAAGCCATTCTTCTGCTGCGCGGCATTCCCGAGAAAAATGCCGTCGCCCACCGTGGTGGCTGGCAGAAGTCGGCCAAGAACAGCTATGAAATTCG
>CAYMQO010000378.1:0-2601 GCA_964392405.1 uncultured Marinobacter sp. | reverse complement strand
ACCGGCCCATGCGATTTGATGAATGGGAACGCATTGCGCCTCAGATGATCTTTGTGTCGGCAACGCCTGCCAAATACGAGGAAGAACACGCCGGCCAGGTGGTGGAGCAGGTGGTACGGCCCACCGGCTTGCTGGACCCCGAGATCGAGGTACGTCCGGCATCCACCCAGGTTGATGATCTGCTTGGGGAGATTCGCGAGCGGGTGGCGGCTCAGGAGCGGGTGCTGGTGACCACGCTGACCAAGCGTATGGCGGAAGACCTGACTGACTTCCTTATGGAACACGATGTGCGGGTGCGATACCTGCACTCGGATATTGATACGGTAGAGCGCGTTGAAATCATCCGCGACCTGCGCCGGGGCGAATTCGATGTGCTGGTGGGCATTAACCTGCTGCGGGAAGGTCTGGACATGCCAGAGGTGTCACTGGTCACCATTCTGGACGCCGACAAGGAAGGCTTCCTGCGCTCGGAACGGTCTCTGATCCAGACTATTGGCCGGGCTGCCCGGAACGTAAACGGCAAGGCCATCCTCTATGGTGACCAGATTACCGGCTCCATGCAGCGGGCTATCGATGAAACCCAGCGGCGCCGGGCGAAGCAGATCGCATTTAACGAAGAACACGGCATCACACCACAGGGACTCAACAAGAAGATCTCGGACATTATGGAAGGTGCGCCCGGTTCTGGCAGCCGCGGCGGTCGCCGTCGGGCTGAGCGGCCTGGTCAGAAGGCGGCGGAAGAGGCGGAGAAGTATCAGGTCAGGGTGAAGGGTAAGTCCCCTGAGGAGCTGCTGAAGGAAATTACCCGGCTCGAGGACGACATGTACAAAGCGGCCGCCGACCTGGACTTTGAGACCGCCGCCCGGATCCGGGATGAGATTTCCGAGCTCAAGGAAGCCGCCGTCAGGCTGGGCTGACGTCACCTTCTGACGTTCTTTTCGGGCCGACAATAACCGCAGCCTGCAGGGGCTGGCTGCGACCATACCGCGACATCCGATCAAAGATGCGCCGGTCAATGGGCAGGTATTGATTGTCGGCGATGGTTTCCCCGTCCTCCACATTGACTTCCGGGTCGTGCAGATAGACGAACTGATCGTCAACGGCGCAAACGGTGACCCAATGGGGCACCCGGCTGCGATTCAGTTGCCAGGTGCTGATCAGAATGACCGGCACCTGACCGGTCCGCAGCGCGCGCTCGATTTCTTCCAGGGTCAGGGGGTCGTGGTGCAGTTTGATGCCGGTCTGGCCGATATCGTGCAGAAAGCCTTCGTGGACCAGCTCCAGTACGCGCTTTTTATCCGCACTGCGTACGGTTTCCCGGAACAGCGGGCCTTCCTGACTGATCCATGCCGTGGCGTTAAAGCCCCGGTTCCAGGCCGACAGTGCCAGGCCGTGGGGCCCGCAGCCACCATGGCCGGCCAGCATGAAAATGGTGGTGGCTTCCCGCCAGAGGCGCAGCTCTTCCAGCGTGGTAAGAGACTGCCTTTCATCCACCGCAGCCATGGCCATCAGCAGCGAGGCAGGTCCGCAGGTAAAGTCTGTGGTCTGAGGGTAGTAGGGGACTGTGGGAAACTCGGCGGAAGGCTCGTAGAACAGAATTCGCCGTTCGAACCGCAGGGCGTCCTGGTGATCCTGATAATAGTCGCGAAGGGTACCAAAGCGGCGGTAGCCCAGCCGCTCGTACAGCGCAATGGCAGCCGTGTTGTCCGTCCGAACCTCCAGACGCATCACAATCCGCCCGGCCTTCGCTGCACGCCTCTCGGCTTCCCGCACAATTGCCTCGCCCAGGCCCGCGCCACGCCACTCCGGGGCGACGGCAACCGAATAAATTCGCGCCATCCGGGTATTCGTCTTCATCAGTACCAGACAATAACCCGCCAGCTGCCCCTGGTGCTCAGCCAGCAATAACCGGTCCCGGGGCATATCGATAAAGCGGCGAAAGCTGCGTCGGGAAATGCGGTCAATGTGAAAGCAGCGCTCTTCCAGCGCAACCAGGTCATCCAGGTCATCGGGAGTTGCGAGGCGAAAACTGGGTTGGATCATGGGCAACCGCGCAGAAAAGAGGAAATCCCGGTTATTATGAGGCAGCCAGACCGTGCCGGATAGCGTCAGCTCATGCGTAAAAGCACGCATTCTGCCACTATTGCTGAAATCCGGACCGGATACTACTGTAACGCCATCACGGGGATGGACATCGCCTGCCCGCACCGGCCGGAGGGCCTCCTGAATGTCGCGTTTGCTGCTTGTGGTTGACCATGCCCGGGACTGGGCGCCCTATTATCCCAGTGAAGACCTGCTGACTTTTGATCAGTACCTGCAATTCTCGGCCCCGAGCCACAGCCGGGTTCGTGTGATCAACCTGTGCCAGAGCGCCCGGTACCTGAGTCAGGGTTATTATTGCTCGCTGCTGGCCGAGGCCAGGGGTCACCACGTGGTGCCGTCTGTCATGACCCTGAACGACCTGGGCCGGAAGGGGTTGTTCTCGCTGCAGCTGGAGGAGCTGGATCCATCCGTTATCCAGTGGCTGGAGGCAGCGGCGAGCGACGTTGCCGCCGATGGCAAGGGTGTGCGGACCGTGCGGGTGCGTACCTATTTCGGCAA
>CAYMQO010000377.1:0-2607 GCA_964392405.1 uncultured Marinobacter sp. | reverse complement strand
AGGAACTCCGCAACGACCTCCATGAGCATCATTGCTGGCGATTGCAGCTCAGGCCGAACCGGGAGGTCAGCAGTTATGCTTTTCTGGAACCGGTGATTCTTGAGCTCAAGCTGACCAACTATTCCGCCGAACCGGTGTCGGTGGACAGCAATATCCTCTCCGGCAATGGCAGCCTGAAGCTGATGGTGCAACGGGAAGGCAGCGCTCCCCGGCACTGGCGGAGCATGGTCACCCACTGCGTCCGGCCGGAACCGGTCTCCCTGGCGACGGGAGAGTCCCTGTACGGGTCTCACAACGTGAGCGTATCACCCGGCGGCTGGCTGATCGATGAGCCTGGCTTCTACAAGGTACAGGCGGGGCTGGAAGTGGAAGGCCAGGTAGTGATGTCCAATGTGTTCCGGTTGTACGTCGCACCGCCAAAACAGCCGGAAGAAGACCGGGTAGCGCTGGACTATTTCTCGGAGGATGTGGCCCGGGCGCTGGTCTTCCATGGCGTGCCGGCGTTGCCGAAGGCCATGGCGGTACTGCAGGGCGTGACCGAACGGTGCCCGCTGAATCCGGCTGCGCTGCATGCGGCGGTTGCCGTGTCGGCGCCCAACCTGCGGGACTACAAGCTGCTCGACGCCGACGAAGGCCACCGGCTGCGGGTTCGCTGCCATCACGCCCGGGTGGCTGAGGCGGCGCCGGTTCAGGCCCGGGCCCTAATGGAAGCCGGCCCGCAGGCAGCGGATACGTTCGGGCATATTATCTACTTCCGTGCGCTCAGCGCGCTGGCGGATGCCCTCGACCAGCAGGGTGACGAACCAGCCGCCCGGCGCGTGCTCACCGCCAGCCTGACTGCCATGCAGCAGCGAGCCGTGCTGGACTCGGTTATCCGCCGTACCGAGCAGCGGCTGAGCCGGATGGCCTGACCCTGTCCCCGGTCGGGCCATATTAAGCATGCCATTGGCAGGGCGTCCTGCCTGCCGTTATCGCATTACCGAAAGGTCGTGCACCGAAGTTCGCAGTGGTGCCTCCTGGCACCGGTCTGCCATTCCGGCAGCCGGCTGAGCTGAACCCAAACGGAGGTCACAATGAGAACAATCAAACCCTGTCATCTACTCTGTGCTGGCGGCCTGCTGTTGGCGACCGTCGCTGTCCCGGCGCAGGCCCGTCAGTCCCTTGATGAACATATCAACGCGTTCTGGAGTCCGGACTATCTGGGGCCTTTCGAGTGTCAGCTGGGCATCCTGAATAACTCGCCGCTGGGGCTGCCGCGCTGCATGCAGGTGAGCAACATCCAGTATCATCTGGGCATGTTCTACGCCATAGCCGAGGCCAACGAAGGGAATCGTGCCGCGGGTCTGCCCGGGTACCGGGCGTCCATTGACTATATCCAGCAGACCCTGGAAAGCGCCGGGTACGAGGTTACCCTGCAGCCGTTCCCGTTCACCGCCTTCTATCCGGTGGCCGAAGGTGAGCTGCAATCGGTTGCGCCACAGATGGAGGATTACCTGTGGAATGAGGACTTCACCTACGTCTCCCAGACGGACGGCGGTGACGTGGCGGGACCTGTCTACGCTGTCGATCTCCAGCCCGGACTTGGCAATACCTCAACCAGCGGTTGTGAAGCGTCGGATTTTGCAGGGTTTCCGGCCGGTGCCATTGCGCTGGTTCAGCGCGGCACCTGTACCTTTGGTGAAAAAGCCGCAAATGCGGCCGAGGCGGGGGCGGCCGGGGTTCTGATCTTTAACCAGGGCGACACGGAGGACCGCACCGGGCTGGCCAATGTTACCCTCGGGGAAGACTACAACGGGGGTATACCGGTGTTCTTTGCCACCTATGACCTGGGTCTGGCCCTGGCCAGTCAGGCCGGGGCAGAGGTCCGCATGGTGGCTAACGTGGTGCGCGAGCAGACAGAAACCTGGAACCTGCTGGCTGAAACCCGCCGTGGCCGCGACGACAATGTGATTATGGTCGGCGCCCATCTGGATTCCGTGTTCGAAGGCGCTGGCATCAACGACAACGGTTCCGGCAGCGCGGCAGTGCTGGAGCTGGCCTTGCAGATGGCCAAGGCCCGGCCCCGCAACAAAGTCCGGTTTGCCTGGTGGGGGGCTGAAGAAGCCGGTCTGGTGGGCTCCACCTACTATGTGCAGAACCTGACTGAGGAAGAAAAAAATCGCATCGCTGTGTATCTGAACTTCGATATGATCGGCTCGCCCAACTATGCCTACTTCATCTATGACGGTGACGGCTCGGATTTTGATCTGGCCGGCCCTCCGGGCTCTGCCGCAACCGAGGCGCTGTTCGAAGAGTACTTCTGGCTGCGGGGTCTGCCGTCCGAAGGAACCGAGATCAGTTTCCGTTCCGACTACGCCCAGTTCTTCGAGGAGGGTATTCCATTCGGAGGTCTGTTCACTGGTGCAGAAGTGGAGAAGACCGAAGCCCAGGCCGAAAAATACGGAGGTGAGGCCGGCATGGCCTTTGACCCCTGCTACCACGAGCCTTGCGACACCCTGATCAACGTGGACGAACAGGCTCTGGAGATCAATGCTGACGCCATGGCCTACGTCACCAGTACCCTCGCCCGCTCAACCCGGCGGCTGGAAAAAGAGGAGCCACCGGCCG
>CAYMQO010000376.1:0-2610 GCA_964392405.1 uncultured Marinobacter sp. | reverse complement strand
CTGATCATGCGCTGGCTCAGCCATCGTGGCGGCGCGCTGGACTTTCAGGAGTGGCAACGGGCCCATCCAGGTGAGCCGTTTCCGGTTGCTGTCGCCCTCGGCGCCGACCCCGCGACCATTCTCGGGGCCGTAACGCCAGTGCCGGACACCCTGTCGGAATACGCGTTCGCCGGGCTGTTACGGGGCGGGCGCACAGAGCTGGTTAAGGCGGGCCTGAGCGATCTGGAGGTCCCCGCCAGTGCCGAGATTGTGCTGGAAGGATTTATCTACCCGGACGACACCGCGCCGGAAGGGCCGTTTGGCGATCATACCGGTTATTACAACGAGGTGGAGCAATTCCCGGTTTTCACCGTGGAGCGCATCACCCACCGCAAGGATCCCATCTACCACAGCACCTATACCGGCCGGCCCCCCGATGAGCCGGCGATTCTGGGGGTGGCGCTGAACGAAGTGTTTATTCCCATCCTGCAGAAGCAGTTCCCGGAAATTGTCGACTTCTATCTGCCGCCGGAGGGTTGTTCTTACCGGATGGCAGTGGTCACCATGAAAAAGCAGTATCCGGGCCACGCCAAGCGGGTCATGATGGGGGTCTGGTCCTTCCTGCGGCAGTTCATGTACACCAAGTTTGTGATCGTGGCCGATGATGATGTCAACGCCAGGGACTGGAACGACGTTATCTGGGCCATGACCACTCGCATGGATCCGGCCCGGGATACCATACTGATGGAAAACACACCCATCGATTATCTGGACTTTGCCTCGCCGGTTTCTGGCCTGGGCTCCAAGATGGGTATGGATGCGACAAACAAATGGCCGGGAGAGACCGACCGGGAGTGGGGCGTGCCGATCACCATGCCCGACGAGATCAAACGCCAGGTCGATGAGAAATGGGACAGCCTGGACATTGAAACCCCGGGCGCCCGCCCCGAGTAATATGGCCACGGAACACCGGGTTGTACGGTTACAACCGGCGGGGCTGAGTTATAAGGCCGCCGCCGATACTGATCTGCTGACGGCTGCCGCTCAAGGAGGCGTTGCCGTCCCGTCCGCATGCCGAAATGGCGTCTGTGAACTGTGTGAGGCCCGTCTGGTGTCAGGCGCGGCTGTTAATACCCGGAACCAACAAACGATCACGATGGGTGAGCGGCTGATGCTGTGTCGTACTGAAGCACTTACCGATCTGGAACTGGAGATAGCTGCCGTTATGGGCGCAGGAGAAAACCCACCGAAACTGTTTCAGGCCAGGGTGGTGGAAGTGAAAGCCATCAGTCACGATGTCTATCGGGTCGAACTGAGCGTGAAACGGCGGCGGGAGCTGTCTTTTCATGCAGGCCAGTACCTTTCCGTCAACCTGCCGGATGCTGAACCGTGCTACTTCTCCATTGCCAGCAGCCCGTCCCAGACCAGTATTGAATTGCATATCCAGGCCACGCCCGACTGGGTTTCGGCCCAGAAGGTGATCGACGCGCTGACGTCCGGTGGTGAGGTGACGCTGGAGCTCCCCCACGGCAAGGCCTGTCTGGCGGCGGTACCGGACAAGCCGGTGCTGATGGTGGCTGCGGGCACCGGCTTTGCGCAGATGAAAAGTCTGGTGGATTACCTGCAGGAAGCCGGTTCAGAGCAGCCCGTTGCCCTGTATTGGGGCGTTCGCCGACCGGAAGACATGTATTTGCGGAGCCTTGCGGAAGCCTGGGAGCGGGACTGGCCGCCGTTCCGGTTCAAGCCGGTTATCGGTGACAACGAGGACAACGACTGGAGCGGACACCACGACCAGTTGGTCGACGCGGTGCTTGCCTCCGGCTTCGACTGGAGCAATGTGCAGGTGATGGCCAGCGGGTCGCCGACCATGGTGTACACGTTGCTTGATGCTCTCACGGAGGCCGGTCTGCCGGAGAGCGAGTTCTATTCGGATGTGCTGGAATACGCCCCCCGGTCCTGAGGGGCGTCAGTTACCTGATGTCAGTCGTTTTCCCGGGCGATGGCCCGGTAGGCGATATCCTTGCGATAGAAGGCGCCGTCCCAGCTGATGCGGGACGCCAGCTCATAGGCACGTTGCTGCGCTTCTGTCACGGTGTTCCCTAACGCAGTGGCACAGAGTACGCGGCCGCCATTGGTCAGTACCTGTTCGCCCTGCAGACGGGTACCGGCGTGGAAGACCTTTTCGCCTTCGGTTTCGTTCGCCGGCAGACCTTCGATCACCTTGCCCTTCTCATAGTCGCCGGGGTAACCGCCGGCAGCCAGCACGACGCCCACAGAGGCACGCTCGTCCCAGCTCGAGTCGCACTGATCCAGCTTGCCATCGATCCCGGCCTGGCACAGTTCCACCAGATCAGACTGCATGCGCAGCAGGATCGGCTGGGTTTCCGGATCGCCGAAACGGCAGTTGAATTCAATCACCTTCGGATTACCCTGGCTGTCGATCATCAGACCGGCGTAGAGGAAACCCTTGTAAGGATGGCCTTCGGCGGCCATGCCGCGCACGGTCGGGTAAATCACCTCGTCCATAATCCGCTGATAGACCACATCGGTAACCACCGGAGCCGGGGAGTAGGCGCCCATGCCGCCGGTGTTGGGGCCGGTATCGCCGTCGCCCACGCGCTTGTGGTCCTG
>CAYMQO010000375.1:0-2616 GCA_964392405.1 uncultured Marinobacter sp. | reverse complement strand
GCACGGATGTTCAAGGGGTAAACAGGATGAGCTTCCTCGATTATTTCCGGTCCCGTAAGAGCACCGGGTCCGCCAACGTAGCCAAAGAACGGCTGCAGATTATCGTGGCCCATGAACGGGGTAAACGTGACCAACCCGACTATCTGCCAGAATTGCAGCGGGAACTGGTTGCAGTGATTCGTAAATACGTCCAGATTGAAGATGATCAGGTTCAGGTGGAGGTAGACCGTAACGATGACTGCTCCGTCCTGGAGCTGAATGTTACATTGCCTGAACGTCGCTAGACCCCAGAGCCCGGCGTTGCCGGGCCGGTCGTTCGCAGGAAAGGTACCACGCCCTATGCCCAGAGCACCGCAAGCTCGCCGTATCATGTACGTTCTTGATACGAATGTTCTGATCCACGATCCCAACGCCCTCCTTAATTTCGAAGAACACGATGTCATCCTGCCGATGACGGTACTCGAAGAACTCGACAGCCTGAAATCCGGCAAACAGACCGTGGCGGCAGACTGCCGTCAGGCGATTCGCAATATCGACAAGCTGTTGGGCGATGCCAGCCCCAAGGATATCGAGAAGGGCGTTCCCATCGTACGGGGCGAAAAAGCCGAGCCGCTGGGCACGCTGTCCATCCTGATGACCACGGGCAAGATCGACAACCACTCCCTGCCCGAGCACCTGAACGACAACAAGATCATCAACTCCCTTGCTGAATTGCAGGCCCGCTACAAAAGCCGCGACATCATCCTGGTGAGCAAGGATATCAATATGCGACTGAAGGCCCGGGGGTTCGGTGTCGAAGCCCAGGACTACCACAACGACCAGTTGCTGGATGATATTGACCTGCTGCCCAAGGGCTACCACCAGTTCCCCGGCTCGTTCTGGGACAGGATCGAAAAGGTGGAGACAGTGCAGCGGGAGGCGGTTACCGAGCATATCCTGAAGCGGGAAAACGAACTGGCCAAACTGCATATCAATGAGTTCGTTCTTGACGAGATGGGGTTTCTCGGTCGCGTCGTCGATCTGGACAATGACACTATCGTGCTACAGGACCTGCACCGTCAGGACCTGATGGACGAGGAAGTCTGGGGCCTGGTTCCCCGGGACATTTACCAGGCCATGGCCCTGCACCTGTTGCTGGACCCGGACGTGCACCTGGTGAACCTGACCGGGTCGGCGGGCTCGGGAAAGACCATACTGGCCCTCGCTGCCTGCATTGAGATGACCGTGGCCAGCAAGCTGTACAAACGCATCATTGCTACCCGGTCCACCCAGGGGCTGGATGAGGACATCGGCTTCCTGCCAGGCACCGAAGCAGAGAAGATGGAGCCCTGGCTGGGCGCCATCGTCGACAACCTGGAGGCGCTGCACGAAGACGATGAAAACATGACGGCCAGCGTGGATTACATCCTCAGCAAGGTTCCGCTGCACTTCAAGTCCATGAACTACATCCGTGGCCGCAGCTTCCAGCACTCCCTTATCATTATCGACGAGTCCCAGAACCTCACACCCCACCAGATCAAAACCATCATTACCCGGGCTGGTAACGGCTCGAAAGTCATCTGTCTGGGCAACCTTGCGCAGATTGATACCCCCTATCTGAGCGCCCTGAGTTCCGGCCTGACCTATATGACGGAAAGGTTCAAGACCTTCCGCCATGGCGGGCATATCCACCTGCAGGGCGTGCCCCGGTCGGTGCTGGCGGAATTCGCGGAAGCCAACCTGTAACCAACCTGTAACAGAGGGGGCCAGCGGATATCAGAGCCGCTGAGCCCCTCCCCGCTCCCATCTGTTTCCTCTCTCCCTGGCGGAAGTTCACCCAGCCTGATTAAACTCAAGGTAGTTTTGCATCAGCAGCAGTTGACCTGGTGAAGCCATTCGCCTACTTTCGAATAGCCTACTAATAACTATAGCGGTACCGACGATGAACGCCCCTGCTCGCCCTCCTATTGCCCTGATGATTGCTACGGGAATGATGTGTACGGTCACACTGGTGGTCTTTGCCCGCCTGGCCTACGGGCTGGTAGTGCCGGGCATGAGGGAAGGTATGGGATTCACGTACTCCCAGACGGCCAATATGGGTACCGTTACGGCGCTGGGCTACCTGTCACTGCTGATGGTGGCCGGGGTATTTGCGGCACGTTACGGTGGCAAGCAGGCGATTCTTATCGGTCTCGGCTTCGCCATTACCGGCTTTACTGGCATGGCGCTATCGGAAAGCTACTGGTTCAGCCTGGTCATGATGGCCTTTCTGGGCTTTGGCACCGCCTTCGGCTACACCCCCCTGATCTCCCTGCTGGGAAGCTGGTACCCGGAGAAGCGCGGCGCGGTGATCGGCTTCGCCAACGGGGGCGTTGGTCTGGGCCTGTTCACTGCGGGCATGCTGGTGCCCTGGCTGACCACCACCTGGCCCGAAACCGGCTGGCGCATGGTGTGGGCTGTTTTCGCCTGCGCTGCGGTGATCGTCGCCGCGGCAGTGGCCCTGTTCCTGCGCAATCCTCCGGTGGCCGCCAGCAAGACGACCAGCGACCCGGTTCCGGCAGCACGAGCCGGGGTTTATCGCAACGCACACGTCGTTAATATTGGCCTGGTCTACGGCATCGTCGGGATGACGTTTAT
>CAYMQO010000374.1:0-2627 GCA_964392405.1 uncultured Marinobacter sp. | reverse complement strand
AGTTACTGAACACAGGGTACTGCAAACTGCTTAGAACCCGAAGGAACGAAAAATTATGTTCTTATTACGGTGTGCGAGGTGGTGTGGGTAGGGTTTGGACTACTTTGCCACGGAATCCACGGAAGAACACGGAAAAAAGGAAATAGAGACAGTACGCGTTCACTCTCCAATCAGAAACTGACTGCAAACTCCGAGCTTTACTCCCGTCGCGACATCGGTTAGCGTTACGGCCATTCATGGATTTAGAATGGAATAACGTAGGATGCGTATTATCTTCAGCATTTCAAATCAGGTTGTCTCAATCGTTTGCCCAGCCTATTCGTTTTCTCTACGCGCAACCAGTGGAAAAAATGAGTGTCTTAACAATGGGTCATTATCATGCCAGCGAGCATCCTTTAAAGGACCGATCCCAGTTGGCACCTACTACCTTCAGCCAGAAGAACTGACCGACCCAAACATGATCGGCGACGTGCTGCGTAACTTTCGGCCGGATAACCCAGGAGATTGGGGTGACTGGCGTATCCCTATTCATCCACGCATCACAACGAAGACATGGGGTCGCGATAACTTTTTCCTTCACGGCGGACGTATCAAAGGCTCAGCGGGATGCATTGATGTCGGCGGTGGTCTAACAGGAACGCAAAATACCAATCTTCTGCGAGACTTAATAAAGTCAGTCAGAACCCGGATAGAACTTGAGGTCATCCAGTGAATAGCTCTGCGTTCACATTCATCGTGGCCTATTTTCTGGTGTACCTTGGCGGAGCTAAACTCCTGACGCACCTCTCAGTCGGTGAGCCGCTGTCATTCTGGCCGGCCTTTACCGCCGCCGCCTTCCTTTCTCTAGCGTTTGCCAAAAGCATACACACTCTCTGGCTCGCACCGACCCTGTACTTTTTCTTTTTCGCGCTAGATTACTTTGCGGGATGGCAGCTGATCGTAAGTGCCCAAGCAGAATCACTCATAACCGGGCTCTTTGCGACGGTGATCTTCACTCTACCACTTTTGCTCGGCTGGGGCTTACGGACGATGGGTAAGCAGATCTGGGC
The DNA here is from genome assembly GCA_964392405.1 of uncultured Marinobacter sp. Taxonomy (GTDB): domain Bacteria; phylum Pseudomonadota; class Gammaproteobacteria; order Pseudomonadales; family Oleiphilaceae; genus Marinobacter. The sequence continues at coordinate 1,578 of CAYMQO010000374.1, read as the reverse complement.
GGCTAAATACGGATCTTCGTCCTAACGGTCAAAGCGTTCGTCGCTAACTGCAGCCCCGCCGGTAAAACCATACAGGTCCGTATCTTTACGGTAGTCCAGGGACTCACTGACCAAGCGAAGCGTTAAACTCACCACTGGGGAGCGATATGAGTCAGTCGTACCTTGGCTTCACGCCCCCAACTGCCGAACCCGGCCCTCAGAGGGCACGGGGGGTTACCGGTTCCCAGGAGTCGCACCATACCAGGTCGGCGATGCGGCCGCAGTCGAAGTTCTGGCTGGCGAGTGTGAGTTTTTCATACAGGATTACGCAACTGCGGGTTTTCTTCAGCCCTCATCAGGACTTGGCAGCGTTCCACCAAGCATGGTCTGAGCATGGTCATGAGCACTGGTGCACGGCGCCCCCCCACTGATAACGACGTTTAAAATCACTCAAGGGCTCGCTCGATTTCATCGCCAGCTCATGCCTTTCTTCCTGCGCAGTCATCAATGCAACGGGGAAATCGTCGCGAGACCATCCAGCTGTCGTTATTGCATCTACCAATTGCCAGGCTCGGTTTCTGTACTGTTCAGCCAGTGAAGCGTCCTGCTCATGCTCGAGTAAATAACTTGAGCACAACTGGAGAGTAAGGAAGGTTCGGGCCGCCGGTAGCAAGCGGTGCTTTGATGATTCGGCCAGAAGCATTGGGGAGCTGACCGTTATCACGACAATCAACGCTGCCATTTCGCTCCAACGCCTGATTCTCCTGACTGTCATGCTCCATCCCTTCCAAGAGTTGCAAGCCGATAGCCAGGGTCAAGCGCGAGAACAAAAATAGGCCAAAGTGCCATGGTTACCCAAATAGTTGTTTCCGGGAAAAAATAACGAACTGCTACAGAGGCAGCTCCGGCTAACATCAATGCCGGAGCCAGAACGCACCTGGTCCAAAAAAGGAGTGTTTTGTCCACCTTCCCTAACGCCAGCCCACGAAGCATGGCGTAATAAAGGAACCACCCACCTACACCACTGAATAACATCAGAACCAGCATTCTAAAGATCGTCGTAAACCAGCAAGCCACGGGCCGCCAATTCACGGCGAGCCTTGCCTGACTCGTGCTTTGCCATAATATTCAAGCCAGAAAGGACGATCAGCGTGGGTACGGCGGCAACACCAACAGCACAAGCAAGAGCCGGGGTCCATCCAAACTTTCGCGCCACCTCCTCAACGAGCCTTGTTTTTTCCAGCGAAGCGAGAGCCTCTGACGCTAAAGCTTTCGGCCCACAACTAATTTGGCGGAGGCTGCCAGTATTGTCAACTATAGGAAATCACGTCATGCGTTCAAGCGAACAGTAAAAAAAAGAGTCAAAAGCGGAAAGGGCTCACGTCGCACCCCAACCCCGTCACCCGGAAGCCGATCAAGCCCCCAACTGCCGAACCCCGTCCTCAGAGGGCACAGGTGTTACCGGCTCACAGGAGTTACACCATTCCAGGCTGGCGACGTCGCCGTTGGGGCGTAGCCGGTTGGGGCTTCCCGGATCAGGTCGACGATTTTCACCGGCTCGCCCATATCCAGCACAAACACCTCACCCCCCTTCCCCAT
>CAYMQO010000373.1:0-2640 GCA_964392405.1 uncultured Marinobacter sp. | reverse complement strand
AACCAGGCGCGCGTCTGACACGGCCCGACGGTGGCAGGTCTTGCCCCGACGTTTGGCCGTGGAGCCATGACAAACCACTGGAATGATATCCGCAACGCCAACCTGGTGTTGGTCATGGGCGGTAATGCCGCCGAAGCACACCCGGTAGGTTTCCGCTGGGTGACCGAGGCCAAGTCCTACAACAAGGCGAAGCTGGTCGTCGTGGACCCGCGTTATACCCGCACCGCGTCGGTGGCGGACCTTTATGCCCCGATCCGTACCGGGACCGATATCGCCTTCCTGGGTGGTCTGATCAACTATCTGCTGGAAACCGATCAGATCCAGCACGAATACGTCCGCAACTACACGGATTTGTCGTTTATCGTGCGGGAGGGCTTCGGATTTGAGGATGGCCTGTACAACGGCTACGACCCGGAAACCCGGACCTACCCCGATCGCAGCGAATGGGACTACGAGCTGGACGAAAACGGATACGCCCGGGTCGATAAGTCCCTGCAGCATCCAAGGTGCGTTTACCAGCTGATGAAGCGGCACTACAGTCGCTACACCCCTGAGCTGGTGAGCCAGATCTGCGGTACTCCGATAAACCGGATGAAGGAAGTTTGGGACCACATCGCAGCAACCGCCGTGCCCGGCAAGACCATGACCATCCTGTACGCATTGGGCTGGACCCAGCACTCCGTTGGCTCACAGATGATCCGGACGGGGGCCATGGTGCAATTGCTGCTGGGCAACGTGGGCATGCCCGGTGGCGGCCTGAACGCGCTGCGGGGTCACTCCAACATTCAGGGTCTCACCGACCTCGGCCTGTTGTCGGACCTGCTGCCGGGATATCTCACCCTGCCGCGGGAAGAGGAACAGGATTACGAGGGCTATATCACCAAACGCACGAAGCTGCCCCTTCGCCCCGGACAGATGTCCTACTGGCAGAGCTATCCCCGCTTCCACGTCAGCCTGATGAAGTCCTGGTTTGGTGATGCCGCCACGGAGGAAAACAACTGGTGCTATGACTGGCTGCCGAAGCTGGACGAGCCCATGTACGACGTGCTCAAGGTCTTCGACATGATGTACGAAGGCAAGATCAACGGGTACTTCTGCCAGGGCTTTAACCCGATCGGGGCGTTTCCCAACAAGGCCAAGGTAAGCGCCGCCCTGTCGCGGCTGAAGTATCTGGTGGTAATGGACCCGCTGATCACCGAGACCTCGGAGTTCTGGCACAAGGTCGACAAGTACAACGACGTCGATACCGCCAGCATTCAGACCACCGTGTTCCGCCTGCCGACCACCTGCTTCGCCGAGGAAAACGGCTCGCTGGTGAACAGCAGCCGCTGGCTCCAGTGGCACTGGAAAGGCGGCGAGCCGCCGGGCGAAGCCCGCCCGGACATCTTCATTATGGGCGCTCTGTTCCACCGGCTGCGCCGGATGTACCAGGAAGAAGGCGGGGTATTCCCGGATCCGATTGTGAATCTGGACTGGCCCTACAAAGCGCCGGATGAACCCGCGGCGGAGGAAATCGCCCGGGAGTTCAGCGGCCGGGCGCTGGATGACATGCTGGACCCGAATACCGGCGAAGTGGTTATCCGCGGCGGCCAGCAGCTGTCCGGCTTCAGTGAGCTGCGGGATGACGGCAGTACCGCCTGTGGCTGCTGGATCTATGCGGGCTGCTGGTCTGAAGAAGGCAACCTGATGGCCCGCCGGGATAACTCTGACCCCTACGATATCGGTCAGACCCTCGGCTGGGCCTGGGCGTGGCCCGCCAACCGGCGCATTCTGTACAACCGGGCGTCTGCAGACCCTTCGGGCAAGCCGTGGAATGCGAAGGAGAAAGGCCTGATCTGGTGGGACGGCACCCGCTGGACCGGCGCCGATATTCCGGACTTCAACGCTTTCTCTCCACCCGAAGACAACATGAATCCATTCATCATGAACCAGGAGGGCGTGGCCCGGTTCTTCGCCCGGGACGGCATGGCCGAAGGTCCGTTCCCGGAGCACTACGAGCCTTTTGAAACCCCCATCGGTCGTAATCCGTTGCACCCGGACTCCGCTGGCGTAACCAGCAACCCGGCGGCGCGGGTGTTCAAGAACGATATGGAGCTGTTCGGCCGTGCTGACGAGTTCCCCTACGCGGCGACCACCTATCGCCTGACGGAACACTTCCACTTCTGGACCAAGCACAACCGGCTCAATGCCATCCTCCAGCCCGAGCAGTTCGTCGAGCTGGGTGAGGTGATGGCGTCGGAGCTTGGTATCAAGGCCGGTGACCGGGTGCGGGTGTCGTCCAACCGCGGCTTTATCGAAGCAGTGGCGGTGGTAACCAAGCGGATCCGCCCGCTGCAGGTAGACGGCAAAACCGTTCACCACGTGGGCATTCCGCTGCACTGGGGGTATGTGGGAGTCGCCAAAAATGGCTACATCACCAACACGCTGACGCCGTTCGTGGGTGATGGCAATACCAACACTCCCGAGTTCAAATCGTTCCTGGTTAACGTGGAGAAGGTGTAACTATGGCTACTCATGACATTATCGCCCGCTCCGCTACCACAGAACCCAGACCGTCTGTTCGTACCCATGACAAGGTCGCCAAACTGATCGACACCACCGTGTGCATCGGCTGCAAGGCCTGCCAGGTGGCCTGCATGG
>CAYMQO010000372.1:0-2644 GCA_964392405.1 uncultured Marinobacter sp. | reverse complement strand
TTGCCGCCGATGGCAAGGGTGTGCGGACCGTGCGGGTGCGTACCTATTTCGGCAAGGCCGAAGTGCCGGAGCTCAAGCCCGTCGCGCGGGCACTGTTTGAGCGTTTTCCGTGCCCCATACTGGAAGTCACGTTCGGCCACCACAAAGGGAAGGGCTGGCAGATCGATGCCATGAAGCCGGCTGCCCCTGCTGACCTGACCGAGAGCCAGCAGGACGTCTTTGCCGCTGCCCTCGACCGCTTCAGCAGTATTATCTGGCGCAAACCCCGCACCCGGCGGCACTACCGTTTTGACCTGGCCATGCTGGTCAATCCGGAAGAAGAAATGCCTCCCAGTGATGAGGTGGCCCTGAGCCGGTTTGAGAAGGCCGGGCGCAAGCTGGGCATTAATGTGGAGCGCATCAGCCGCCGGGATTACATGCGGCTGCCGGAATACGACGGCCTGTTTATCCGGGAAACGACGGCCATTGATCATCACACCTACCGGTTCGCCCGTAAGGCGGAAGCCGAAGGGCTGGTGGTGATTGACGACCCGGTATCCATCCTGCGTTGCACCAACAAGGTCTTTCTCGCGGATCTGTTAAAAACCAACAAGGTCCCCACGCCCCGCACCCTGATCCTGTCCAGGGACCAGAAGGACGCCGCGGCCCGGGTGATCGAACAGCTGGGCCTGCCGGTGGTCGTTAAAATCCCGGACGGAGCATTTTCCCGGGGCGTACTGAAGGCCAGGGATGAGAAAGAACTGAAAGAAGCGCTGAAAACCCTGTTCCGCCAGTCAGCGCTCGTATTGGCGCAGGAGTACCTGTACACGGATTACGACTGGCGTATTGGCGTGCTGGGGGGGCGGGCGATCTACGCCTGCAAGTACTACATGGTGAAGGGACACTGGCAGATCTACCAGCATGGTGATGCGCGACAGGTTGATAGTGGAGATTTTGATACCCTGCCGACCTACGAAGTGCCACGGAATGTCGTACAGGCAGCCCTGAACGCCACGCGCCTCATCGGAAACGGGCTGTATGGCGTCGATATCAAGCAGGCAGGAAACCGGGTGGCGGTTATTGAGGTCAACGATAACCCCAGCATTGATTCGGACGTTGAGGACCGTTTTCTGGGCGGGGAACTCTATACCCTGATCATGCAGGAATTCCTCAGCCGTATGGAGGCCAAGCGCCGGTAAATGGCGCAGAGGTCCTCATCATCAGGCGGACTGCCAGATACGAAGGGCACCCAGCCATTCCGGCTCATCCAGTTGTTCCCGCAGTACCTCCGGTAGCCCCGCTGACGCTGCAGTCTGGTCCAGAAACAGTTCAACATGGACCCGATTGCCGAGGTAGTGGAGGCGAAGCTGGTACTGGCTCTCTGTCAGCTCGGGGACCCGGCTTTGCAGCCACTCATGGATACCGCGACGGGACGGCAGGGCAGGGGTGGTAATGGTGCCTTTCTGATCGTTCTCCGCATCGATATGAAAGCTGATATCGCGAATGTCCGGCATGGCTTCCCGCATTCGCTGTAACACCTGCATGCCTACCTGGTGCCCCTCAGAAACGCTGACTTCCGGTTTAACCACCAGGTGGACGTCCACCAGAATATCGCTGCCCATCCGCCGGCTGCGCAGATCATGGACGTTGAGAACACCTTCGGTTTCGCCGGCGACAGACGTCAGGCGCTCGGTATCCTCATCCGACAGCCCGGTGTCCACCAGTTCGCGGACACTGCTCCAGGTCAGCTGCCAACCCACATGGGCGATGATGCCGGCGACAATGATGGCAGCGACCGCGTCCAGCCACGGAAAGCCGGCCATTGCGCCGATCGCCCCGACAAGTACCACCACGGATGAGAAAGCGTCGGTCCGGCTGTGCCAGGCATTGGCGATAATCAGGTCTGACCGGATCTGTTCACCAACCCTTCGCGTGTAACGAAAAATCCATTCCTTGCCGGCGACGGACAGCGCCGCTACCACCAGTACAGGCCAGCCCGGTACGTTGATCGGCTGCGTCGTAATGATCCGCTCCAGATTATCCCAGGCGAGGGCGCCGCCGATTGCGATCAGGAAGCTACCAAGCACCATGGTTCCCAGGGTTTCGAACCGCTGGTGCCCATAAGGGTGGTTGGCATCGGGACCACGCCGGGATAGCCGCATGACTGCCAGCACCACCACGTCAGAAGCAACGTCGGTAAACGAATGGATGCCATCCACCACCAGAGCCTGGGAGTGAAACAGAAACCCGACCACACATTTTGCCAGCCCCAGCAAGGCATCCAGTACCATGCCGATAAGTGTCACCCGGGAAGCAGAGCGAAATTCAGCGTCCAGACGATGTTGATGACTCGAATGCATGTCAAATCCTATAAAAGAGACCTGTTTATGTGGTCAGTATCACAAATCTGCGTTTGTTTTATGCACAAGCACTGGTTATGACGAAGGCGCAGGTCAAGCGTAGCTGAAAAGCTCGAATCTGGCTTTGACTTATATAACTTCCTGAAAAAGAAAGAAAAAATAACTGATCAAAAAGTGATCAATTTGCAGGGGGCGATGGGAGGCAAGGGATAGCCCCGGTTAAACATCGATTTTCAACAGAGTTATCCACAGAATTCGTGGAAAAGGTCACAAGACCTTAACCTGACAGTCATTTAGGCGTCATC
>CAYMQO010000371.1:0-2689 GCA_964392405.1 uncultured Marinobacter sp. | reverse complement strand
GGAAGAACTATCCGGCGCCGGTGGAAGCCATCAAGGTCATGCAGAAGCACGCCAGCCTGCCCCGTGACAAGGCCATCGAAGTGGAAGCCCGTGGTTTCGCCAAAATGGCTAAGACCAATGTCGCCGCCTGCCTTGTTGGGCTGTTCCTGAACGACCAGAAGCTCAAGAGCAAGTCCAAGCAGTGGGAGAAGGAAGCCACGGAGGTTAAACAGGCCGCGGTGCTGGGTGCCGGCATTATGGGTGGCGGTATTGCCTACCAGTCTGCCTACAAGGGCACACCCATCCTGATGAAGGATATCAACGAAGACGGTATCAGCCTGGGCCTGAACGAGGCCAAAAAGCTATTGGCCCGGCGTGTTGCCAAGGGCCGCATGAAGCCTGAGCAGATGGCAGACGCGCTGAACAACATCCGTCCGACCATGACCTATGGCGACTTCGGCAACGTTGACATCGTTGTGGAGGCGGTCGTCGAGAACGTCAAGGTCAAGGATGCCGTACTCCGTGAAGTGGAAGACCAGGTTTCCGAGGACACGATTATCACGTCCAACACCTCGACCATTTCCATCGACACCCTGGCTCAAAACCTCAAGCGGCCGGAAAACTTCTGTGGCATGCACTTCTTTAACCCTGTGCACATGATGCCGCTGGTGGAAGTCATTCGCGGTGAGAAGACCAGTGACCGCGCCATTGCCACCACGGTGGCCTACGCCCGTGCCATGGGCAAGACGCCGATCGTGGTCAACAACTGCCCGGGCTTCCTGGTGAACCGGGTGCTGTTTCCGTACTTTGGCGGCTTTGCCGGCCTGATCCGCGATGGTGCTGACTTCCAGCGCATCGACAAGATCATGGAAAAGTTCGGCTGGCCCATGGGTCCGGCCTATCTGCTGGATGTGGTTGGCATGGACACCGGCAAGCACGCCAATGAAGTCATGGCCGAAGGTTTCCCGGATCGCATGAAGACCGACTGGAAGTCTGCCATCGACGTCATGTACGAGAACAACCGTTACGGTCAGAAGAACGGCAAGGGCTTCTACGCCTATGAAGAAGACCGCAAGGGCAAGCAGAAGAAGGTTGTCGATGAAGAGACCTACAAGCTGCTGGAGCCGGTGGTCAAGGACAGAAAAGAGCTGACCGACGAGGACATCATCGCCCGCATGATGATCCCCCTGTGTATGGAAACCGTTCGCTGCCTGGAAGACGGCATTGTCGAAGAGCCCGCAGACGCGGATATGGGCCTGATCTACGGCATCGGCTTCCCGCCGTTCCGTGGTGGCGCCCTGCGCTACATCGATGATATGGGCGTCGACAAGTTTGTTGAGCTGGCAGACAAGTACGCAGATCTGGGTCCGATGTACCATCCGACAGAAAAGCTGCGTGACATGGCCAAGAACGGCGAAAAGTTCTTCGGCTGAACCCTGAACGAGATTTCCGAACGGAGAAAGATCTATGAGCCTTAATCCGAGAGACGTTGTCGTAGTGGATTGCGTGCGGACTCCGATGGGTCGTGCCAAGAACGGCTGCTTCCGCAACGTTCGCGCAGAGAACCTGTCGGCTGCACTGATTGATGCACTGCTGGACCGTAATCCCAACCTGAACCCCAAAGAAGTCGAAGACGTGATCTGGGGTGCGGTAAACCAGACCAAAGAGCAGGGCTTCAACGTCGCCCGTCATATTTCCCTGCTGACGCGCCTGCCTCATGAAGCCAGCGCCCAGACCGTAAACCGTCTGTGTGGCTCGTCCATGACGGCCATTCACACCGCAGCCCAGGCTATCCAGACCGGGAACGGTGAAGTGTTTGTGATTGGTGGCGTGGAGCACATGGGCCACGTGCCGATGACGGAAGGTTTCGACCATAACCCGGCATCCTCCAAGTATTCGGCCAAGGCCTCCAACATGATGGGCCTGACGGCAGAAATGCTGGCCAAGATGCACGGTATCACCCGGCAGCAGCAGGACGAGTTCGGGGCACGCTCTCATCGTCTGGCCCATGAGGCCACCCTTGAAGGGCGTTTCCGCAACGAAATCGTGCCCATCCAGGGTCACGACGAGAACGGCTTCGTCAAACTGATCGAGAATGACGAAACCATCCGTCCGGAGACCACCGCTGAGTCCTTGGGCCAGCTCCGGCCGGCCTTTGACCCGAAAAACGGCACGGTGACAGCCGGCACGTCATCGCAGCTCACCGACGGCGCTTCCGCCATGCTGCTGATGTCCGCTGAGAAAGCGCAGGAGCTGGGCCTGACCCCCATCGCGAGAATCCGCGGTATGGCGGTAGCAGGCGTAGATCCGGCCATCATGGGCTACGGCCCGGTACCGGCGACGAAGAAGGCGTTGAAGCGCGCGGGTCTGGCCATTGAAGACATCGACTTCTGGGAGCTGAACGAGGCTTTTGCAGGGCAGTCACTGCCTGTCCTGAAAGACCTGAAGCTGCTGGACGTGATGGACGAGAAGGTCAACCTCAATGGTGGCGCGATCGCTTTGGGGCATCCGCTGGGTTGCTCCGGCGCACGCATCTCAACCACGCTGCTGAACATCATGCAGGCCCGTGGCGGTACTCTGGGTGTTTCCACCATGTGTATCGGCCTCGGTCAGGGGATTGCCACCGTCTGGGAACGTGTGTAATCCGACCTGATGCAGTCCCGATCAAGCCCGGCCCAGTGCCGGGCTTTTTCGCTGAACCCGCAGTACC
>CAYMQO010000370.1:0-2689 GCA_964392405.1 uncultured Marinobacter sp. | reverse complement strand
TAGCGTTGCGGCATGGTGTGCTCTTTCTGATCGGATTGCCTGAATGCAGGAGGAATGGCCTGGCCCCGACGCCGGGGCAAACGTACAGTTTAGGGAGTTTAACCCGCCTACGTCTACAACGAGACGGCTATCCGGCGCTATAATACCGGCCTCTGCACGCCCCTGGCACTGCCCAGATCAGACCAAACGACCCATCCGGAGATCAGCCATGACACAGGACGAACTCAAACAGGCCGTCGCCCGAGCGGCACTGGATCACATCGCACCCCGGCTGGAGCGCGACAGTGTGATCGGTGTGGGTACCGGCAGTACCGCCAACTTCTTTATCGACCTGCTGGCCGGGGTCCGCAATGAATTCGATGGCGCGGTAGCCAGTTCGGAAGCCACTGCCGAGCGCCTTAAAAAACACGGTATTCCGGTCTACGACCTGAACGCCGCCGGCGAGCTGGAGTTTTATGTAGACGGCGCAGACGAAACCAACGACAACCTGGAGCTGATCAAGGGCGGGGGCGCAGCTCTGACCCGGGAAAAGATCGTCGCGGCGGTGGCAAAAACCTTTATCTGTATTGCAGATGAGTCCAAGCGGGTGGATATTCTCGGTGACTTTCCGCTGCCCGTGGAGGTCATTCCCATGGCCCGTAGCCACGTTGGCCGCCAGATCGTAAAACTCGGCGGCGACCCCGTGTACCGGGAAGGCGTCACCACCGATAACGGCAATATCATCATAGATATCCACAATATGGACCTGTCGCGCCCCATTGATGTTGAGGAGCGGCTGAATCAGATCGTCGGCGTGGTCACCAACGGACTGTTCGCCCGTCGTCCGGCGGATATCCTGCTGCTGGGTACCGCCGACGGCGTGAAAACGATCTCCCGCTGATCAGCTGTGTTTCGGTTATTTTCTGTTACCCGTATAATGTCGCGCACTTTTTCACCGCAATCTGAAGCGTCCCCTTATCCAGAGAAGGATCCAATATGAACTTCGAATATATTCCTGCCGGCAAAAACCCTCCCGAAGACATCTACGTGGCCATCGAGATCCCGGCCAACAGCTCTCCGGTGAAGTACGAGATTGACAAGGACATGGGCGCAGTGATGGTGGACCGCTTCATGATGGCCCCTATGTTCTACCCGGCCAACTACGGTTTTATTCCACACACCCTGGCGGACGACGGTGACCCCCTGGACGTGTTGGTGGTAACCCCTTATCCGGTACAGCCCGGCTCCATCATTCGCTGCCGTCCGGTCGGTGTCCTGAATATGGAAGACGAGGCCGGCGGTGATGCCAAACTGGTCGCGGTACCCCACGACAAGCTCACTACTGCCTACTCTCACGTCAAGGACATCGACGACCTGCCCCAGCAGTTGCGGGACCAGATTCAGCATTTCTTTGAGAACTACAAGACCCTTGAGCCTGGCAAGTGGGTCAAGATTCAGAATTGGGATAACGCCGACGCCGCTCGCAAGGCCATCTCGGATTCTGTGGCCAATTACCACGCCAAGTAATCTGGCCAGCCAGCAGTCTCAACAGATGTAAAAAAACCGGGCTCAAGGGCCCGGTTTTTTGTATCGGAAATGCCAGTTGATCACTAGCCCTGAGACAACAACTGCCGCAGATCGGAGATAGCAGAGTTAGCCCGGGCCAGATAGGCAGCCATGGTGAGTGAATGGTTGGCCAGGACGCCAAAACCGCTGCCATTAAGAATGACCGGGCTCCACATGGGGGCCTGTGATTCTTCCAGCTCGATAATGATCTGACGGACGCTGGCCCGGGCGTTCTTGTCGGCCAACACCTTGCGGAAGTCCACTTCAATGGCCCGGAAAATGTGCAACAGCGCCCAGGATGTACCCCTCGCCTCGTAGAAGACGTCGTCAATTTTAGTCCAGGGGGTTTTCACGTCCGTACCCCGCTCTTCGTCCGCCAACGGATCCGTCGGATGTATGCCCGCCAGCGCCTCGGCGACTTCCGGTTTGCCGACACTCTCACTCAGGGTCCGCGACAGGCTGCCCAGGCGGGTTTCCAGATCCGCGAGCCAGCTGTTGAGGTTGTCGGCGCGGGCGTAGAACTGGGCTTCGGGCCGCTCGGGGTCTGACAACCGGCTCAGATAGCTTTCCAGCGCACGAATGCCGCGGCGATATTCACCTTCTGTCGAGGGCAGCGCCCAGCTCTCGCTGTCAAAGTGAAACTGGGGTTCGGCAACCTTGAGGTCCGGATCTTCTGCAGACTGGCTCTGGGAACGGCTGATAGTCTGGCGCATGGCCCGTGACAGATCCCGCAACTGAACCAGTACGCCGTATTCCCACGCCGGCATATTGTCCATCCACAGGCCCGGCGGGAAAATATCGTTGGAAATATACCCTCCGGGCTTGTCCAGCAGGGTTTCCGCCAGCCGGATCATGGTGGCGGTAGTAGCGAATCCGGTGACGGGCTCACGGTTCATGTCACTGGCCAGATTACGGGTGTGCTCCCGCACCGAGAAAGTATCCGGCTCGCTGCTCCAGATGATGCCCAGAATGATGGTAATCAGCAGATAGACCAGCAGCGCAATTACGACGATGCTGCCGATGGTTCGCTTTTGTACGGCGGCGGAAGAATCCCCGTGCCCCGCCCCGCTGCCGGTGAAGAAAGATTTGAATCGGTTTAGCATAATCGCTGTCCTGTGCCGATGAAGCAGAAGCCGGGTGTCAA
>CAYMQO010000369.1:0-2709 GCA_964392405.1 uncultured Marinobacter sp. | reverse complement strand
ATCAACCCTGGGCACGAATTCCGGCCCAGGGTTTTTTTGTTGCTCATTATGGAATGAGCTCAAGCTCCCGACGCATTTCTTCCGCCGTGGGCCGGAGTTGGGCCAGGCCTTTCCGGCTGCGGCGCTGCCCCAGATAGTACAGAATCGGCGACGCGATAAAGATGGACGAGGTGGTTCCGATGACCACCCCGAACAGCATCGGTAACGCAAAGCTGGCGACTGCTGCCCCGCCGGCAATACCCATGGGCAATAGCGCCAGGAAGGTCGTTACGGAGGTAAAGACGGTTCGCGTCAGCGTGGATGAAATACTGCTGTTCAGCAGCTCCAGCATAGGCCGGTCCGGTGTCGCACGGATGTTCTCCCGGATCCGGTCAAAGACGACCACCTTGTCGTTCACCGAATACCCCATCAATGCCAGCAGTGCCGCCACAGCAGTCAGGTTGAACTCCACACCGGCCAGTGCGAAGAAGCCGATGGTTTTGGTCAGATCCAGGGCTATGGTCAGGGTTGCGGCGATAGCGAAGTGAGACTCGAAACGGAACCAGAGATATCCGAGCATTCCCGCTCCCGCAAGCAGAATCGCCAGGATCGTGGCATCACCGAACGAACCGCTGACTTTGGGACCGACCATATCCACTTTCGGAAAACTGGCCTCAGGTGCTGCGGTTAACACAGCATTTTTAAGCAGGTCCACCTGGTCAGCGGTGGTACTGCCCTGCCCCGCGCCCACCGGCAAACGGATCAGAAAGCGCCCATCGGTACCGAATTCCTGAATGCCGGCATCTGCCAGATTTTCGCCCTGCAAGGCAGACCTCAAGTGTTCCAGAGACAGATCCGGTGCCTGCACCTCAACCACGGTTCCGCCGGTGAAGTCGACGCCGTACTTCAGCCCCGGTTGCAGGAAAAGTCCAACCGCTGCAATGGAGAGCACCACGGAGACGACCAGGCCAACTACCCGACCCCGCATGAAGTTGACGCCCTTACCGCTCAGGCGGTCCAGCCAGGCGAGGCCGGAAATCCGCAGGGGTTCCCGTTCCCGACCGCGAATTTGCCAATCCATAATGAGGCGGGTTACGGCGATGGCTGTAAACAGTGATGTGACCAGACCGATGCCGATGGTGACAGCGAATCCCCGAACGGGCCCACTGCCAAAGAGGAATAACAGGCTCACCGCGATCAGCGTGGTGAAGTTGGAGTCCATAATGGTGCGGTAGGCCTTGCCGAAGCCTTCGCGGAGAGCCATCCAGGCCGGTTTTCCCCGTCGGGCTTCCTCACGGATCCGTTCGTTTATCAGGATATTGGCGTCCACCGCCATACCGATGGTGAGGATAATGCCGGCAATACCCGGTAGCGTCAGCGTCGCGCCGAGCAGGCTTAATACCCCGAACACCAGCCCGATATTCACCGTCAGGCCCACACAGGCGATCAACCCCCAGCGGCCATACAGGCCCACCATAAACGCAATTACCATGGCGGCACCCAACAGGCCGGTAGTCAGCCCCATGGCAATGGCGTCGCTGCCCAGGTCAGGGCCAACTGTTCGCTCCTCCACCACCTCCAGTGGCGCAGGTAATGCCCCTGCCCGCAGTAACAGTGCCAGCTCACTGGCTTCCCTGGTGGTAAAGCTGCCGCTGATTTCACCGCTGGCACCGATCTCACTGCGAATAACCGGCGCGGTGATCACCTTGTCGTCCAGCACAATGGCCAGCGGGCGACCAATGTTGTTACGGGTCATATCGGCAAACTGGCGGGCACCGGCCCTGTCGAGGGTAAAATTGACCACCGGCTCGCCGGTATTCTGGTTGAAGGCCATGCGTGCGTCACGAATGCGCTCGCCTGCCATGGCCACCCGCCGTTCCAGCTCGTAAGTACGGTCATCGTGCGCCCCTGGCAGGACCATGGTCGAGTCCAACGTCCCTGACGCATCCGGGCGGGCGGCCCAGTGAAAGGTCATTTTCGCGGTTGTGCCGAGCAGGCTGCGAATCTCGGCCGGATCTGCAACGCCGGGCATTTGCACCAGAATGCCTTCGCTGCCCTGACGGGTAATGCTGGGCTCCACCAACCCCGTCTCATCCAGCCTGCGGCGCACGACTTCCAGGCTACGTTCAACCGCGTCCCGGGACAGGTACGCCTTCCAGCTTTCCGTCAGCGTAAGCCAAAGACGGTTGTCCCTGAGTTCAACACTGAACCTCGGTCCATCAGCGGACGTTGCTGCCAGTGATCGGACAAGACGGACAGCCTCAGATATCTGGTCCGGCTGACGTAAGCCAATATCGACCCCCTGCTCCGAAACCCGGGGCCGCGCTGCGGAGATTCGTTCCTTGCGAAGCGCTGTGTGGACTTCTTCAGCAATCGCCTCCTGTTCACCGAGGTACAGGCCATCCAGATCGGCTTCCAGTAACAGATGAGACCCGCCCTGCAGGTCCAGCCCCAGCGAAACAGTATTGTCCTGATACCACTGCGGCATTTTTTTCGCCCATTCCGGCGACAGAAGATTCGGTAACGCGCTCAGCAACCCGAGCACGATCACCAGGCCATAGACAATGGCCCGAGAACTCAGAGATTTCATGGGTAATCCTCAAAAAACACATCGGCAGGCTACGGCGTTCAGCAGCCATGGATTTAGTCAGGATTACGCCAGAGGTGGAGCACGGAGATGGGGGCGGAGGTAGCGGCCAGGCTGCGGTACAGCAACGGTCGTGCCCGTCT
>CAYMQO010000368.1:0-2716 GCA_964392405.1 uncultured Marinobacter sp. | reverse complement strand
GGCGTAATCATTAGAATGCCTTCGTCCTCATAGATATCCGAGGCGGGCTGGGTAGAGCTGGAGCACAGGTGGCCGACGACAAAACTGACCCCTTCATTAACCAGCCGGTTGGCAACGGTAACGGCCTGTTTGGGGTCACAGACGTCGTCGACTTCCACCCCTTCGAGCATTTCGCCGTCGACGCCGCCACTGGCGTTGATGCGCTGGATGGCCATACGGGCGCCGGAAAACTGCATATCGCCATATTGGGCGACCGGTCCGGTCATGGGTCCGGCAATACCAATGCGGATGTCGGCGACGGCCGACATTGAGAGCGTCAGGGCGGCGGAGATGCCAGCCGCCAGTGCGTATCTGCGGTAGTTGCTGTTCATCGGAAGTTCCTGCCTTTCTCGTTTGTTATTGATCTCAGGTTCAACAAACACCACCGGCTCTGACCTGTCAAGGAACGTACACCGAGGCGCCTGAGGCGGTGTTATGCGGCCGTGTCACATGTCTTGTCTGCCTGTCGCAGGTTGGGACAGTCCTGACAGTATGTGACATTTTGAACGATCTTTCGAGGGAACTGTCCGTTGGTGGCAGCGCCCGGAATCCGCGGGCATAAGGATCAATCCTGACTTGCATTTATTGGCCTGAAGACCTCTAATGCTTAGTGGTATAAACAGTTGCGAGTGGCGTAGTATGTCCAATCTGAATGAGCGTCATGGCAGCCAGTCTGGCCAGACGGATAGCAAGAGCTATGAGCAGGTGCTGGTGGCCTTAAGGCGGGTCATACGAGCTACTGACCTTCACTCCAAGCAGTTGAGCAAGCATGTTGGCCTCACCGGGCCTCAGCTCCTTATTATGCGGACCATCCGCGATCTGGGTGAGGTAACCATCGGCACCATCGCTGATCATGTCAGCCTGAGCCAGGCCACCGTCACCACCATTCTTGACCGGCTGGAAATGCGCAAGCTGGTGTATCGGGTTCGCAGCACCCTGGACAAGCGCAAGGTCCACGCCCATTTGACGGAAGAGGGCGCCGATCTGCTGGCCCGGGCGCCACTGCCTCTGCAGGATAATTTTATCCGGAAGTTCCAGAATCTGGATCAGTGGGAGCAGAGCATGATCATTGCGTCACTCCAGCGTGTGGCCAACATGATGGACGCCGATGGCATCGACGCCTCGCCGGTGCTGGACGTAGGTTCGGTACTGCGGGAAGACGGCTGGAAGGCCAGATAGCTGACAGGTCACCTGCTGCCCGGCAGATCAGGCAACCTGTCGGGCAGCGATATCGCGGATTTTCCCTACCATTGCCCGCAGACCGTTACCCCGGGTGGGTGAAATGTGCCGGAACAGATCCAGCTGTTCGAACAGCTCATCCACATCGGTGGTCAGAAGATCCCGCGGTGTTTTTCCGTTCAGGGCCACCAGGATAATCGCCGCCAGACCACGGACGATCATGGCGTCCGAGTCGATCATCAGGTACAGGCGGTTAGCGCTTTCATCAAAGCAATGGATAAGCCAGACCTGGCTCTGGCAGCCATGCACATAATTTTCCTCAACTCGCTGGTCATCGGGAAAGTCGGGCAACTGCTTGCCCAGGTCGATGATGTAGGCGTAGCGTTCTTCCCAGTCGTCCAGTAACTCGAAGGCGTCGAGCACATCGCTCAGGGTAGTGTTGGTTCCGAGAGGATTATCGATAAATTGCTGCTTGCTGGCGGTCATGAATCGGCCGATGGTCTCTGGTCAGGTGAGCGGGTAACAGTTTAAAGCATGCCCAGTTCGAGCTTGGCTTCGTCCGTGAGCATTTCGCTGTTCCAGGGCGGATCGAAGGTGAGTTCCACCGTGACCTTATCAACGTTGGGAACGTGCTCAACCTTTCGTTTGACGTCGTCTGTGATGACCGGGCCCATGCCACAGCCAGCGGCGGTCAGGGTCATCAGGATATTGACCTGATTGCCTTCGGCGGTGCCGTTTTCGATGGCGCATTCGTAGATCAGCCCCAGGTCCACCACGTTCACCGGGATTTCCGGGTCATAGCAGTTGCGGAGTGCTTCCCAGACCTGGTTCTCGTTGATCGTACCGTCAGCCGGGGTTTCAAAGCTGCTTTCCAGGGGCTTTTTGCCCAGGGCATCAGCATGGTGTCCTTCGATACGGGCAAGGTTGCCGTTGACTGCCACCGTAAAACTGCCACCAAGGGATTGGGTAATGGTGACAAAGGTATCGGCGGGAATCAGGACTTCTGTTCCCGAGGGCACCAGGCGGGCTTCCACCTCGCGCTTGGTCAGTACGACTTCGCGTTCTCTCATGCTGATTCAGCCCTTTCTCAAGCTATGGTAAAGCTTTCCCCGCAACCACACTCCGCCGTCGCGTTGGGGTTACGGAATTCGAACATCGAGTTGACGCCCTGGGTCACGAAATCGATTTCGATTCCGTTGACCATGGGCAGGTGCTCCCTGCTGACATAGATATCGACGCCATCGACGGTGTAGACCACGTCATCAGCGGCCACGTCCTCGACCCACTGGGTTTCATACTTGAAACCGGAGCAGCCGCTCTTCCTGATAAACAGACGGATGCCCCTGGCGTCGGGTTTCTTCTCCAGTTGTTTGCGCACATGTCTGACCGCACTGGGAGTCATGGTGACGCCCGCCGCGGGGGTGAAGGATTCAACAGTCATGATTTCCCTCCAATACGCTCCAAATCAAGCAAACAGACGCTGAATTTTCTGCAGACC
>CAYMQO010000367.1:0-2727 GCA_964392405.1 uncultured Marinobacter sp. | reverse complement strand
TTGCGGGCCATCAGCGCAAGAAAGCGCTGGCTGTTCTGGGCCCGGGTGGCGATCAGGTCTTTCAGGACCTCGGCATAATCGATCTCCCCATACACTCCGGCAAGGTCGAAGAAGATGTTGCTGTTGAGCAGGGCTTCCGCTTTGGGGTGGTCAATCCAGTCCGTAAAGTAGCCTTTCCAGACCTGTAGCGGCTGGCGCCAGCGGGTATTGGTAGCCATGATTTCGCCGGTACAGTACGCGTAGCCGCATTCAGCCAGACCGTCGCTGACAAATTTCGCGAGGGCAAGGAAGTAGGCGTCGTGCTCCTCCGGATCGAACTCGTCGGAGAGGATCATGGCATTATCCTGATCGGTAACGATCAGTTGCTCTTCCCGCGCCATGGAACCCAGGGCGAGGAAGCAGTAAGGCACCGGTGGCGGGCCCAGTTCCTGCTCGCCCAGCTCCAGCAGGCGCTGGGTAAAGCTGCGCCCGATACCGGCCATGGCGCTGCCCACTACCTGGGAATTGGCGTCCTCGTTCACCATCCGGATAAAACTGTTGCGCACGTCTCCACTGATCGCTTTCAGTCCTCTGACATCCGGCTGCCGATGGATGTTGCTCACCAGGTACAGGCTGCTTTGAGATTCATACTTCACGATATCCGACAACGCCACCACGCTTCGGGGCCGGCCATTTTCCATAACGGGCAGGTGGTGAACATTGTTGTGCAGCATCTGCAGCATGGCTTCGAATACCAGGGCATCTGACCGGATGGTGATCAGGTTGGTTGACATGATGTCCGCCACGGGGGTTTCTGACGGCAGGGCGTCGGCCACAGCACGGGTGCGCAGGTCACGATCGGTGATGATGCCGACCAGGTCGCCGGCGTCCGGCTCACTGCCCTCCATCAGCAGCAGGGATGATACCCGGTTATCGGTCATGATACGGGCAGCTTCCTGCAGTCGAACGGTCGCGGGGGCGGTTACCGCCGGGCGTGAAAGCAGGCGCGAGAGTCGCGCGTTCATGGAATCGTTGGCCTGGAAGGAGCGGGAAACGGCCATTCGCAGCCGGCTTTTGTCTTCGATTTCGACAAAGTCGGCGAATACATCGTAATTGTCGAACAACCGCTGAAAGACCGGGTAGGGGATCAGATAGATCAGCGTGTCTTCCAGCGCTGTTGCCGGAAACCGTACCTGACGACCCATCAGCAGGCCCATCTGGCCGAAGACCTCCCCTTCACCAAGGCGATTGTAGAGCTCGCCAGAGCGCCGGTAGAGCTCAACGGCGCCGCTGCGGATGTAGTGCAGGTCGCCGTTGGACTGTCCCAGTTCCAGAATCCGGTTGCCGGCACGGAAATAGGCCACTTCGATGTTGCCAGCGACCTGATCCAGGGCCTCTTCCGGAAGCTCATCAAAGGGAGCGTGCTGCTGAAGGTGGTTCCGGATATCAATCAGTTCCGCTTGCATGGTCCGCCCTGCTGTCCAGGAGATGGCTTCGGGTTCATTCTCAATCATAGGCAGAGTACACCAATATAGCAGCGTCCCGGCATGCCCGACGACTGCCTGGCAGGCTGGCCTCTTGTGTCGCAACGATCGACGCAAGCATGACAAATGTCGTTGACGCTTGCGTAGGGTGTTGCTAGCCTTGCGCCTCTGTTTTCAGGTGTCCTGCTGCCATTCTGGCACGGATGAAACGGGAAGTCGGTGCCATTCCGACGCTGCCCCCGCAACGGTAATTGAGATAAGGGTAACCAATCCGCCACTGCGCCACGTCGTGGGAAGGCGGTTGCCCGGAACCGAAAGTCGGTTCGCTCATAAGCCCGGAGACCGGCCTGAGAACACACCCGGAGTTGCGGAGGGCGGCTCGGGTAGGCATCTCCGGAAACGTCCCGCTCCCGCCCTGCCTGCCCCACTTGATAGCTCCGCAATACTTATCTTGAACCCGTGCGGGTGCGCGCGGTTTGTGGAGTATCAGAATGCTGAAGTTCCCCGTGATTTTGGCCGGAGCGTCACTGCTCATTCCTTCCCTGAGTGCTTTTGCCCAGTCGTCCGGTGAGACTGAACGCCTGGATCCGATTGTGGTCACGGCCACATTAGGGCCGAGATCGGTTGGCGAGAGTTTATCCTCCGTTACGGTGATTGATCAGACTGACATCCGCCTGCGCCAGCCCACGGAGTTTCGGGACCTGCTCAGAGGGCAACCGGGCATCAACCTGTCCTCAGAAGGCGGTTTCGGTAAGACCACCAGTATTTTTCTGCGGGGAACAGGCAGTTCCGGAACGGTTCTGTTACTGGATGGCATCCGTTTACGCTCGGCAACCGCCGGCATCCCCCCCTGGCAGTTTCTACCGGCAGATCTGATGGGCCGGGTTGAGGTCGTACGGGGGGCCAAGAGTTCGCTTTATGGTGCCGATGCCGTTGGCGGTGTGATCCAGGCGTTTACCCTGGAGCCACGGGCCGGCCAGCAGGGCTGGGTGGAGATGACCGGGGGCTCCCATGATACCCGGGCGACCAACGCCGGCATCGCGGGCAGGTCCGGACGAACATCCTTCCTTGCCAGCGGCTACTATTCCGATACTGACGGGACCAGTCTGCGCTCTGGCGGTGACGACAAGGGTTTCCGGCACGCGGGTGGCCTGGCCAAACTGAATCACCGCTTCGAGCAGGGCGGTGGCGTAGGGCTGACCTTCCTGCAATCGGAAGGCAATACCGAGTTTGAGGGCGGCGATACGGATTTCATGATCCGGGC
>CAYMQO010000366.1:1105-2729 GCA_964392405.1 uncultured Marinobacter sp. | reverse complement strand
GGTGTGACCCCCACTTTTTTCTGGCACGACTACGAAACCTTCGGCGCAGACCCGGTCCACGACCGGCCGTCCCAGTTTGCTGGTGTGCGTACCGATGCCGACCTGAATATTATTGAAGAGCCACTGGTTATCTACTGCAAGCCCACGGATGACTACCTGCCGAACCCGGTGGCTTGCCTGATCACCGGGATCACGCCTCAAATAGCCATGGAACGTGGACTGCCGGAAGCGGAGTTTATAGCGCAGATTAATGAGGCCTTTAGCCAGCCCGGTACCTGCGTGGTGGGCTACAACAGTCTGCGATTCGACGACGAAGTCACCCGCCATACGCTGTATCGCAACCTGCGCGACCCTTACGCCCGGGAATGGCAGAACGGCAATTCCCGCTGGGATATTATCGATATGGTGCGCCTGACCTACGCCTTGCGACCTGAGGGCATCGAGTGGCCCCGCAAGGAAGACGGCAGCCCCAGCTTCCGCCTGGAAGACCTGACCGCTGCCAATGGCATCGCCCACGAATCCGCCCACGACGCCATGTCCGATGTGCAGGCAACCATCGCCCTGGCCAGACTGATCCGGGAAAAGCAGCCACGCCTGTACGACTTTGTGCTCAGCAACAAGGACAAGCATTCCGCCCGGGCCATGCTCAATACCGCGACCATGAAGCCGGTGTTCCATATCTCCGCCAAATACCCGGCCAGCCGGGGCTGCTGCGCCATGGTGGCGCCGGTGGCGGAGCATCCGACCAATAAAAACCAGGTGATTGTCTACGATCTGCGGGAAGATCCCACCGAGCTGATCAACGCGACGCCGGAGCAGATACGGGAGCGGGTGTTCACGTCCCAGGCTGAGCTGGGGGAGGGCATCAGCCGCTTCCCCCTCAAGGGCGTGCAGCTGAACAAATGTCCGGTGCTGGCCCCGGGGACCATGCTCAAGAGCCTGAGCCCGGAGCGGCTGGCGCAGCTGGAGCTTGATGGCAACATCCTGCGGCAGAACCTTGCCGCCCTGCGGTCCGCCGCTGGTCTGCCCGAGCGCATCGCCGAGGCCTTTGGTCAGTCCCTGGAGAGCGATCTGATCGATCCGGATGAGCAGCTTTATGCCGGCGGTTTTATCAGCAATTCGGACCGGGAAAAACTCAACTGGGTGATCAGTCAGCCGCCGGAGGCGCTGGGGGAGCTGGATATCCGCTTTGAGGATGCCCGCCTGGAGGAGCTGCTGTTCCGTTACCGGGCCCGCAACTATCCGGGTACGTTAATGGACGAAGACCAGGAACGGTGGGAAAACTTCCGCCGTGAACGATTGATGGCGCCGAAGAAGGGCTGGTTGTCTCTGGAGGCCTACGGTCGGGAATTGCAGCGGCTGGCGGCGAGTCCTGATACCACTCCGGAGCAGATGCATATTCTGGAGGAGCTGCATCTTTGGGGTGAGTCGATTATGCCGTATTTCTAGATTGGGTGTTTGGGGCCTTGGCGAGAATTCCTTGTCTCGGTCCGCGATAGGAATTGGTGCCTGGTCCCGCGGTGGGGAGTCGTTTCTTACCGGGAAAAAAAACGCGTGGGGACGAACCCATTTGCCAGCCGAAAAAGCAACCCCCCCCCGGGCCAAGTTGGGTGGGGGGGTGGGG
>CAYMQO010000366.1:0-1095 GCA_964392405.1 uncultured Marinobacter sp. | reverse complement strand
CTCGCTTCGCTCAGACACCTTTTCCCTGCAGAAACGACTCCCCACCCCGGGCCCATGTTGGCTGGGGTGGTTCGCTCCGCGCCGAACGGATACTTCCATATTCTCCGGCTAAACTGCTTTTATCGCCGCCGCATAAAGTAGACCGAGAGGGGCTGGCCTACCAGGCTCTGTACCTGACTGCCTAGCGCTTCGGCGCGCAGTTGTTGGGCTACCGGCGCCAGTGCCAGGCTGTGGCCGTCGCTATCCCGGGCTTTGACCAGTTTCCAGTCCACTTCGTTGCTGACCAGCCCCATCAGATCCCGTAACTGACGAATGTCCTGCGGACGGAACCAGCGGTCGAGGCAGCCCCCGAGGCCGTAGAAATCCGCTTCCTGCAGCAGGTCCTGCCATTGGGGGGCTTTGGCCTCGTTCAGTACCAGTTGCCGGAGAAGGCGAAGTGAATCGCGGGTCGGTTGCAGGTTGTGCTTGCTGATCAGCTCGCGAATCTGCGCATCGCCCTTTGTCTGTTCAGCGACCGCCGTATGCATGTGTACAACGGTGCCGCTGGTGGTTGCGTTGTTGATCAGTGCGGCCAGCGACAGGTCCGTCATGGCCGTAGAAGGCAAACGGCCCACCTCGACCCAGTGCACCCGGTGACCATCCGCCACAAACTGCTTGGCCACGGACCAGGGCCAGAACACGATATTGGACAGGCCCATCTCGTCCGCACGGCGCGTCGCCGTTGCCACATTGGCCAGAGACTCATCCACCGCGATCACTTCCACATCATCCAGATAACGGGCCAGTTCCAGAGCCCGCTGGCCGGACTGGGCGCCGCAAACCATCATGCGCAGCGTGCCCGGCAGCTCAGACACATCCAGCCCCAGCTGCTGGGCCATAATCGTTTTCAGGCTGGTACCCGTGTGAAAGGCCAGCTGCTGCCAGCTCGGCCAGGCCTGGGGCAGGTCGGCCCGGTCCAGGACAAGCTCGTCGGCCTTCTCATCAAAGCCCTGTTTGATAGCCTCATCCATGGCGCGGTCGTAGTAACTGGCGGCCATGATCGGCTGCAGGGCAGAAGGCCAGTCTGTCAGGGACCATTGCCCGAGACGGCTGGCG
>CAYMQO010000365.1:0-2735 GCA_964392405.1 uncultured Marinobacter sp. | reverse complement strand
TCATCCAGCCGTTGGCGTCGTACTGGTAGTGCCACTGGCTGCCGTCGGGGCGGGTGTCCCGCAGCAGGCGGCCGATGCTGTCGTACTGGCGCCGGGTGATCCGGCCATCCGGTGTCTGTTCGGCCACGCAGAAGCCCAGGGCGTTGTACTGCCACCGGTGCTGGCGGCCATCCGGCTGTTGTTCCAGTACCTTGCGGCCCCAGGCGTCGTAGCCGTAGTGGGTGGTGCGGCCATCGGGCAGCCGGTAGGCCGTCAGCAGACCCGACCGGGCATCGTATTGCCACTGGTAGGTCGCACCGTCCGGTTCCTGCCGGGCGGTGATGCGGCCCTGGTCGTCGTAGTGGAACACCTGGGTGTTGCCGAAGGCGTCGGTGACCCGGGTCTGGAACTTGTCCGGCTGGTAGTCGAAGCGGAACTCATGGTGGCCGTCGTCGCCCCGGCTGTGGATGCAGCGCGCCGATGGGCCCTGCCCGTGCCAGCGGAAGCTGAAGCCATACCCGGTGGGCAGTTCACGGCGTATCAGCAAATGCCCCTGATACTGGTAGCGCTCACTGCCATGGTGGCTGTTGCTGGCGACGAGGTCACCGGTCTCGCTGTAGTCGTAGCTGGCCAGTACCGTGCGATGGTCGTTCTGACACAGCAGCACCTGCACCAGACGGTGCCGGGACTGAGGGGTGGTCTGTTTCCAGGTCAGTTCAAGGTGACGCTGGGGGGCGACTTCGATCTGGTGGAGGCGGTAGCTGCGGTCGTAGTGGAAACGCCACTGCTGACCACGCAGATTCTGCACGGACACCGGATGCCAGAGGTGGTTGTCCCGGGTCGCGAATCGCCATGCAGTGCCATCTTTTTCAGTCAGCACCATGCGGCTGTCATGTTTGTATTCCAGCCGCATGCCGGCGCTGATCTGCCAGCCGATCTCGCCCGGCTGCAGCGGGTCAAAGCGCACGACACGTCCCTGTTCGTCCAGAACCCGGACGCCGTCGTCATCCAGCCAGATGGCCCGCAGGCAGTCCAGGCTCCAGCCGGCGCCGAAGCCCAGGTCGCGGTCGCAGTTGCCGGAACGGTAGCGACGCTGCCAGACCAGTGGCAGGGGGGCGGCGACGGCGAAGTCTTCGAGAATCAGGACTTCTTCGCCACTGGCGGGGGCAACCGGGTCGCCTACGCGCTGGTCGCCTGCATCGTCCACGGCAACTGGCGTATCGCTGGCGCCCGCAAACTCCGAGGTGTCATCCGCAGAGGCAGTCGGTGCAGCCTGTGTGTCCTGAACCCGGGCCGCCGCCGCTCGGGTCATATCCAGCAGAGTCGGCCGCGGTGGCGGTGCATCAAAGGGCAGTTGGCGCAGCACCAGGTCACCGGCTTCCAACCGTGCGCCCAGATGTTGATACAGATAGGCGGCACCGGGGTTACGCACCACTTCGCCGGCAGGCCGGCCCATCAGTTTGATCCAGCGCTGGCGATCCACAGAAAAATGGCGATCAAATGACCGTTTCAACCAACTGGCATAGTCACCAGCAGTGGCTCTTTCGACGCGGATACCCAGCCCGACGTCAGCGTCGGCTGTACCAATGGCGTACATCGTTCCATCGACTGCGGTAAACGTCTCCATACTATCCCTGTGTTCCTATGCGTTGTAATCGAGCACCGACAGCCCGGCCAGCGGGCTGTTGTCCACATCCACAATCACGGCCTGCCCCTGCCACTCCCCCAGGCGATATCCTTCCTGTAACCAGTACCGGTTGAACAGGCTGCCCACTGCACCCATCGGACCAATGCGGGCTTCCGCAAATTCCCAGCGCACGCCCTGTTCCACCCAATGCTCCAGTGCGGACAGGTTGCCGGTCAGGCGCTTCAGATCATCGCCACCTGTACCAGGCATGATTAATACGCCGGGGACCGGGGCCACTTCCTGTGCCTCCTGGAGCAGGGTCGACAGGTCCGTTGGCCGGCCCGGGCGACCATCCACCAGCCCCCAATGGATCATTAGACCACTGGCATCGGGCACCAGCTCAAGCCTGAGCTGGCTGGTAATTCGCTTATCGGGTTCGCTGCCGGGCACGCTGTCTACCGCCAGGATCACGGCGGCAGTCTGCAACCGGGCGGCTTGGCCAAACGCCAGGGTGACGCCTGAGCGCCCGAACGTCACCTCGAGGGTTTGTGGTAATCGCTCCTGCCATTGCGGTTGGCGGGCTCGCTCTTCTTCTGGCAACACGACCCACGCCGGTTGCCCGTTCGCTTCAAGCGCCGCAAGCTGGGCTGTCAGCCAGCTGTCCAGCGCGCTCTGAGCCTCTTCCGTCGAGGTTTCCACCGAAGGTATCGACAGGCTGCCACCGGCAGCAAGTACGGCGTCGACTGGAACCCCCGCAAGCTGCCCCGTCAGTTCGCTCAACCGCCAGCGCACCATTGACCTCCAAACAGTGACCAGGGTGCGCCGTGGATGTGCCGTCCGCTCCAGTACCAGCATCGGTCCCGGTAACCCAGCGGCAGACTGTTGAATCGTGACTGCCAGCTCATGGGTGCAAGCCCGTGGCCATCTGACAGGATTTGTCCCCAGCACTGGTACCCGAAGGGCGATGTCTCCGGACTGCGGCCTATACGATCGCCCCGCAACCATCGTAACTCACGGCCCGCCGCCTGCGCCGTGACCTCGTTGTCGTCCTGACCCGAACCGGCACCGATTGCTTCCAGCCAGGACAGGAAACGCCGGGCGCAGGTGACGCCCATTGCTTCCACGGTTG
>CAYMQO010000364.1:1894-2738 GCA_964392405.1 uncultured Marinobacter sp. | reverse complement strand
CCGAACCTGAACCAAACCGCTTCAGGATATCCGCCACCTCCTGACGAATACGCTCCTTCGGCGCGAACAGCATGGTCGGGTCCATATTGCCCTGCAGCGCAACCTGATCACCCACCCGGGCGCGGGCGCTGCCGATATCCGTGGTCCAGTCCAGTCCCAGCGCGTCAGCGCCGGATTCCGCCATGGCTTCCAGCCACTGACCACCGTTCTTGGTGAAGATAATCAACGGAACGCGACGCCCCTCATTCTCGCGGATCAGGCCGTCGGCGATTTTCTTCATATAAGCCAGCGAGAACTCCTGATAAGCCCAGCCACTGAGCACACCACCCCAGGTATCAAAAATCTGCACAGCCTGGGCGCCGGCCCGGATCTGGCAGTTGAGGTAATCGATGACCGAATCCGCCAGATGGTCCAGCAACCGGTGCATGACTTCCGGCTGGCTGTAGGCGAGCTTCTTCGCTTCCTGGAAATCCCTGGAAGAACCCCCTTCCACCATGTAGGTTGCCAGCGTCCAGGGACTGCCAGAAAAACCGATCAGTGGCACGCGGCCATTCAGTGCGCTCCGTATGGTCGAGACCGCGTTCATCACATAGTCCAGGTCCACATCTGCCTTCAGGGTCGGCAGTGCAGCAACGTCCGCTTCGGAGCGAATCACGTTGCGGAACTTGGGGCCTTCTCCGGTTTCGAAATAAAGGCCAAGGCCCATGGCATCCGGGATGGTCAGGATGTCAGAGAACAGGATGGCGGCATCCAGCGGATAGCGATCCAGCGGCTGCAGGGTAACTACGCTGGCCAGCGGTGTGTTTTTGCAAAGACTGAGGAAATCTCCGGCCTGGGCCCGGGT
>CAYMQO010000364.1:0-1884 GCA_964392405.1 uncultured Marinobacter sp. | reverse complement strand
TCTACGGGCTGGCGCATCAGCGCGCGGAGAAAACGGTCGTTCTGGAGTTCACTCATATCGGATCCTGATTCTCGGAGTCTGACGGGACCGGCGGACAGGAAATCCCCTTTTTCCGCTGGTTATGATGCGGGCAATGATAACCTGTTTCCGCCAATAAAAAAGGGCAGCCACCGGTACAGGGCTCCACTTTGAGGCAGGTCAGGTGTCACCTGCACCGCTTCAGACCTCGAGATAATCCAGGATACCTTCGGCCGCCTGCCGCCCTTCCCAGATGGCCGTCACCACCAGGTCTGAACCCCGCACCATGTCACCGCCGGCGAAGATTCGGGGGTTGGATGTCTGGAAGGGGAAGCGCCCCTGCTCGGGGGCGTTTACGCGCCCGGATTCGTCGGTGGCCACGTCCAGTTCGGTGAACCAGTCTGCAGGACTGGGCCGAAACCCGAAGGCGACCAGCACCGCATCCGCCGGGATGATTTCTTCGCTGCCGGGGATCACTTCCGGGGTATAGCGCCCGTTCTCATCCGGCGCGCCAAGCCGCGTCTGGACAACCTTTACCCCTTCCACCCGCTGATCACCCACGACGGCGATGGGCTGGCGATTGAACAGGAATTTTACGCCTTCTTCCTTCGCATTGGTGACTTCCCGGCGTGAGCCAGGCATGTTCACTTCGTCCCGGCGGTAGGCACAGGTCACACTGGCCGCCTGCTGACGAATGGCGGTCCGGTTACAGTCCATGGCGGTGTCGCCACCACCCAGAACCACAACCTTTTTACCTTTCAGGTCGATGAACTCATCCGGGTTTCTCTCGAAGCCCAGGCGGCGGTTCGCGTTGGAAACCAGGTAAGGCAGAGCGTCGTGAACACCGGGCAGGTCTTCCCCCGGAAAGCCGCCCTTCATGTAGGTATAAGTCCCCATCCCCATAAAAACGGCATCATACTGATCAAGGAGGGTTTCCATGGTGATGTCCCGGCCTACTTCAACGCCCAGGCAGAACTCCATCCCCATTTCCTCAAACACTTTCCGGCGGCGGGCCATGACCGACTTTTCCAGCTTGAACTCCGGAATACCGAAGGTCAGCAGGCCGCCGATTTCAGGATAACGGTCGTACACAACCGGCCGCACGCCATTTCGCACCAGCACATCCGCACAACCCAGACCCGCCGGACCGGCACCGATTATGGCGACCTTTTTATCGGTCCAGACCACTTCGGACATGTCCGGCTTCCAGCCGAGGGCAAACGCCGTGTCGGTGATGTATTTCTCTACCGAACCGATGGTCACTGCACCGTAACCATCGTTCAGGGTACAGGCCCCCTCGCATAGCCGGTCCTGGGGGCAGACCCGGCCGCAGACCTCCGGCAGGGAGTTGGTCTGGTGGCACAGCTCCACCGCCTGCAGGATGTTGCCTTCCGACACCAGCTTCAGCCAATTGGGGATGTAGTTGTGCACCGGGCACTTCCACTCGCAGTACGGGTTACCGCAGTCCAGGCAACGATGGGCCTGGGTACTGGCCGCCTCGGGCTGATACGGCTGGTAAATCTCGTCAAAGTTTCTGCGGCGCCTGCTGGCGGGTACCTTCTTCGGGTCGATCCGCCCTACCTGTACAAACTGGAAATCATTGTTCAGTCGTTCGTTCATGATAATGCTCTCATCGTCATCATTTCGACCTGCCCGGCCGTCGCCGGCCCGACGTACTGGCTCATTACTCCGGGCGCGCCCGGGTGCTGGCCAGGAGCCCCTTAAGGCTTGCAGCCTTGGGCTTGACCAGCCAGAAGCGGCCAACGTAATCGTCGAAATTTTCAAGCAGGTGGCTGGCCCACGGGCTCGCAGTTTCGGTCATGTGCTCCCGGATGACGCCGCGCAGATAGTTGCGATAGGGCTCCA
>CAYMQO010000363.1:0-2754 GCA_964392405.1 uncultured Marinobacter sp. | reverse complement strand
GGGTTTAACGGCTTAATATCGAAGTCCATTTGCGAGGGCAGGATCGACTGCACCTCCATGAGGGCATCCTGCAACCGGCGTTGCGATTGGGGCTGAGCCGTCGCCATAGCCGTCTGGCCTTTCGATTCGAAGGTGAAGCGCTTGATATCCTGTTCACACGTCGCCGCATCGCCGTTGACATCGACCATCAGTGCGTCGCAGACACCCTGGGTTTGCCGCTCAAGGGCCCCGATGGGTGAAAAGGACGGGTTCTCATAGGACGACTGGCAACTTGTGGCGTTACAGCGCGTCTCGACAAGCGACCAGCTTCCCGCCTGCGCCGGCAGCGCACCCACCGCCGTAAAAACAAGTTGGTTCAGGGCGGCAACCGGAAGCTGCTTGTCCAGCTTCGCCTTGGCCTGCTCAAACGCCAGTTGCGCCTTGGCCCGTTTTTGCTGGGCCAGTTCCGCCTCTGTGACACTCGGTCCGGACGGGGTTTTCGGGACCATGGTGACGTAAATGCCGTAGCCCAGAATCCCCAATGCGACGACGGCCGCCACCAGCTTGGCCGGGCTGGTGGAACTTTTACTGCCCTGTCCGCCCAAGGCAATGGTTACGCTCTGCGCCAGACTGACATTGAGTCTGTCCAGCACGGAGGAAGCGGGGTCCCCGCCCAATACTTCCTGGATGGCGTTGCCCATCCGGTCCTCGTCTGCGCCAGCCATCAACTGCTGGTGCTGGAAGACCTCACCTTTAATTTCAGTCAGCGTGCCCACAAGGTCCGTTCCGGCAACCACCCGCTCCTGGGTAATCGCACAGAACCAGTACCGGTTATCGCCAAGTTTCTCGACAATCGTGGCATTGGCGCTGGGGAAGCTCCGGGCAGCCAGTGCCGCCAGCGACACGGCCCGGTGCGGAATATTCGCACCTTCACCCTCTGGCGCCTCGCCGGTAAGGACTTCCTTCTGGCCATGAACGCTGATCTCATAGACCGCCTGCACCAACCGTTTGCGGTGCTTGCGCTCGGTCTTCCATTCCGCTGCGCTAAACGATTGCCAGGACAACCCGGCTACGGCCGAGGTGCCATCTGGCAACTCAAGGACCTGGATCATCCGCTATACGCTCCGCTCTGGATGTATGGGGTAATCAGCACCATCAGGACCTGTTGATCCTTGTTGTTCTGGCGGCCACCACCGAGCCCCCAGAAGCCGGCATCGCCTGACCCGGACAGGTTCTCGCTCTCCCGGTCGGACATAAAGCCGCTCATGACCAGCGTCTGTCCGGTATTCAGCCATGCACGCTGAACCAGGGCGCGACGATCCAGTGTCGGGGTTTGGATCAGGGTGTCATCAAAGCTCTTGAGCTCCAGCAGATTGGAGATTTCCATAGCAATCTGAAGCTGCAGGCGTTCAGCGTTCTGGACCCTTGGGGTCAGGGTGACCGAGAAGCCGGTATCAACCGAGCTGGTCTCTACCTGGGAGATGATGGTTTCCGAATTGGAGTAGCCGGATTCCTGGTTCACGCCGCTGATGTAGCTGGTATCTGTCACCACCCGAATCGGGGCAGGCTGGTTACTCAGGGTGGTCACCGAATGGGTGGTGACTTCCGAGAGGTTGGCCTTGGTCGCGAGCAGGTCCAGCGCCAGGCTTGCGCCATTGTTGGTGCGGATGATGTTGAACTGATTCGCGGCCGAACTAAGCAGGTTGCCCGCCGAGTCCAGCGTTAGCTGGGATTCGCCACCTTGAATGTTCTCGATGATGCCGGCCCAGGTAGCCTGAAACTCGTTGTTGTCCCGCATGGAGACCCGGACCACCCGGAATTCCAGATAGACCTGCCGACCAAACACTTCGTTGATCTTCTCGACGTATTCGCCGACAAATCGCAGGTTCTGTGGCGTGTCGGACACCACCACACTGCCAGTCGACTGAAGCACGGTAGCGCGGCCATACGGTGACAGAATGGAATTGATGCCGCTCTCGATTTCTTCCCAGTTGCCGCCCGAATTCTGAAACTCGGTTTCCTGCTCAATAACCTGATCTTCGCCGCTGCTCTTGCCTACGGTGACCTCTTGCGTACTGCCGCCCGGGAAGAACACCTGGAAGCTGCGGGTTTCGACACGGAAAAACTCGATGGTATTGCTGACCTCATCATACCGCCAGCTAATGCCGAACTTTGAGGACACCAGATCCAGCGCGGTACGCACAGAACCGTCAACGCTGACGTTGGTTTCCGTCTCCAGCGGGTTGCCAACCGGGTTGTACTCCCGCTTCTGCATACCGCTGCCACCCTGGCCGAATAATGCCAGCGGACTTAACGGGTTCCCGGAGCTGACCTGCACGGTTTGGCCGGTCGCGTCGGTGGACGATTCCGAGTTTTGCTGCTGTTTCTCTTTGTTGTTGCTGCTGCTGCCATCACCACCGGTACGAGGCTTTTCGGACAGGTCCGAGTTCATCTTGACCGTCAGGTTTGTCAGCTCGGACAGCTTCACGGCAATCTCTGGCAGGGTGACGCCGTTCATGGCGAACTTGACGTGTTCGTTCTCCAGGCGGTCGTGGCGTACCGGCTCAAATACCATGTCGCCCCCAAGCCATGCCTTGCTGGCCATAAAGGGCCGGCTCTCCCTGAAGTTCTCTCGGTTATTTTCAATGCGCGTACGGATATCTTCGTCCATCGCCAGCGCCCGTTCTTCGGTTTCGTTACCGAAGAACCAGCTTGCGCACCCGGTCATCATGGCCGACCTCAAAACGATGCTGATCAGTGAAAAAACTCTCGAGG
>CAYMQO010000362.1:0-2772 GCA_964392405.1 uncultured Marinobacter sp. | reverse complement strand
CCGGCTGTGTCCGGGCCTGATCGGCAATCAGGGCGCAGATGGGACGGGGGGCTACTGGCGGGTGGTCTGCCTCGTTCAGCTGCTGCCATATCTGCTGATCGGAGACAGCCAGCAGGGGCAGTTCGCTCAGCCGGGTATCCGGCGCCCGGGTCATGACATCGAGCATGACCAGCCACTGTTCCGCCATGCGTTCAACGCTGCTCCGGTCGAGGATATCGGAGGCGAAGTCCAGATAGGCGTGAATCTGCCCATCGCTGTGCTCCTGCGTCCCAAGCACCAGGTCAAAATGGGCATTTTCAGCCGGACAGACCAGCGGTTCGCAGGTCAGATCCGGAAGATCCGACATTGGCTGCAGATCAAAAACCTGATGGTTACAGCTGACCTGAAACAGTGGGTTATGGCTCAGGCTGCGCTCAGGTTGCAGGGCATCCACCAGCTGTTCGAACGGCAGGTCAGCGTGGGCCTGGGCACCCCGCAGCCGGTCCCGGACTTGGGCCAGCAAATCACTGACCCGGTCCCCCCGGCTGATATCTGCCTGCATCACCAGCGTGTTCACGAAGAAACCGATCAGCCGCTCCGTCCCTGATAGCTGCCGCCCTGCAATGGGTACGCCTATGCGGATGCTCTGTTGGCCGGTCAGACGGTACAGCAGCGCCTCAAACCCGGTCAGTATCACCGTAAACAGCGTAACCTGCTGCTCACTGGCAAGGCGCCGCAGCCCCTGAACGAGAACATCCGGCAGCTCGAAAGCATGGCGCTCGCCCCGTCCGTCCCGCCGGGCCGGTCGGGGACGGTCAGTGGGCAGGTCCAGAATGGGATGCTCATCCCCAAGCTGATCCTGCCACCAGGCCAGCTGGCGATTCAGTACTTCCCCGGTCACATGCTGACGCTGCCAGAGTGCGAAGTCCGGGTACTGGGCCGGAAGTGGCGCCAGCACCGGAGCCCCGCTGCCACATTCGCTGCGGTACAGCGCAAGCAGCTCCTCCAGCAGTACCTGCAGGGACCAGCCATCGGAAATGATGTGGTGCATGCACAGCAGCAGGCGCCACTCTTCATTATCCATCCGGACCAGCAACACCCGCCAGGGCGGCGACGCCTCCAGCGCAAACGGCCGCCGGCAGAAATCCCGGAAACCTTCATCGAAGTCCGATACCCGGCCGGCCCGGAGATCGTCATGCTCCAGCACAACTACGGATTCCTTCAGGACTTCCTGAAGGGGCACGCTGGCCTCCTCATGGAGGGCACCCTGCCGGAACCGGGTCCGGAGCGATTCGTGCCGCCGGGCCAGGGCCATCAGTGCCCGTTCCAGCGCAGGCTCATCGAGGCTTCCCCTGAGACAGAGCCCCCCAGGCAGATGGTAGGCACTGCTGTGCGGGTCCAGCTGATGCAGGAACCACAGCCGCTGCTGCGCCCAGGACTGGGGCACAACCTGCCCCCGCTCCATCGCCAGCAGGGGTAGAGCGTCCTTCGGCGCACCTGTATCCAGCATGCAGGCCAGTTCGGCCAGAGTGCCGGTTTCAAAAACGGTGCTGACCGGAAGGGTTTGCCCGAACATCTGCTGGATACGGTGAACCAGATGAATGCCCAGCAGTGAGTGGCCGCCGAGGGCGAAAAAGTTATCGTTCCGGTTAACCTGCCCTACCCTGAGCAGCTCCTGCCATAGGCGGACAAGGGCCTTTTCCGTCTGGCCTCTTGGCGGTTCCGCCTCGGTCACCGGCAACTCTGGCTGCGGTAACGCCTTACGATCCAGCTTGCCATTGGCAGACAGCGGGAAGGCGGCGAGCGGGACCAGATGCGCCGGCACCATGTAGTCCGGCAGCCGGTTTTTCAGGACCGCCAGGATGGCGTCGCGGTCGAGGTCTTCGCCCTGCAGGTAACCCACCAGCCATTCGTCACGGGCCAGGACCACGGCGTCCTGAACGCCCGGCTGTTCTCGCAGTACCGCTTCGATTTCGCCCAGTTCGATGCGCTGGCCCCGCAGCTTGATCTGATGATCCAGCCGGCCCAGATATTCCACGGTGCCGTCCGGGCACCAGCGGGCCAGGTCGCCGCTGCGGTAGAGCCGCTCCCCTGTCCGGAACGGGCTGGGGATAAAGCGCTCGGCGGTCAGGTCGGGACGGCGGTGGTATTCCCGGGCCAGCCCGGCACCGCCGATGTAGAGCTCGCCGGGGACGCCGATGGGCTGTTCGTTCAGGCGCGGGTCGAGGATGTGGATCTGCAGGTTGTCGATGGGCCGGCCGATGGGCACGGTGATCCGGTCGTCCTCGCGGCAGGTCCAGTGGGTGACGTCGATGGCCGCTTCGGTGGGGCCGTAGAGGTTGTACAGGCTGGCCTCGGGCAGGCGGCTTAAGGTCTGATCCTGCAGGCTTCTGGGCAACGCTTCGCCACTGCAGAGGATACGCCGCAGAGAGGCGCAGTCGCTGAGGTCCGGCTGCGCCAGGAAGGCGGACAGCATCGAAGGCACAAAGTGGAGGGTGGTCACCTGGGCCTGCCGGATCAGGGCGGCCAGCTTGGCCGGGTCCTTGTGATCTCCCGGTGGCGCAACCACGAGCCGGGCGCCGGTCATCAGCGGCCAGAAGAATTCCCAGACCGAGACGTCGAAGCTGTAGGGGGTTTTCTGCAGGACGGTGTCGGTCTCATCCAGGGGGTAAGCGGACTGCATCCACCGCAGGCGGTTGCAGAGGGCGCTGTGGGTGTTGGCCACGCCCTTGGGCTGGCCGGTGGAGCCGGAGGTGTAGAGGACGTAGGCCCGCTGCTGGGGGTGGATGTTCA
>CAYMQO010000361.1:0-2778 GCA_964392405.1 uncultured Marinobacter sp. | reverse complement strand
GGAGCCTGTCATGACCCTGACCGAATTACGTTACATTGTCACGCTTGCCAGGGAAAAGCATTTCGGGCGGGCCGCCGAACGCTGTCACGTAAGCCAGCCGACCCTCAGCGTCGCGGTAAAGAAGCTGGAGGAAGAGCTGGGTGTTCCGCTGTTTGAGCGGAGCAAGAGTAGCATCCGCGTGACAGAAACCGGTATTCGCATTGTTGAACAGGCCCAGCGGGTGCTGGACCAGGTCGGTGTGATTCGCGATCTGGCGGAGGATGGCAAAAACCAGCTGGGCTCGCCGCTGCGGGTTGGCGCTATTTACACCATCGGGCCGTACCTGTTCCCCCATTTGCTACCGGAACTGCATCGTGCGGCGCCGGAAATGCCGTTGTACATCGAAGAAAACTACACCGGCAACCTGCGTCAGAAATTGCGGCAGTCCGAACTGGATGCCATTATCATTGCGCTCCCCTTTGAGGAGCCGGAAGTGGTGACCATGCCACTGTACGACGAGCCTTTCGTTATTTTGCTGCCCGGTGGCCACAAGCTGGCGAAGGAAAAAGCGCTGACCGCCGAACAGCTGGCCGGTGAGCAGCTGCTGCTGTTGGGTCCCGGCCACTGCTTCCGCGATCAGGTGCTGGAGTCCTGCCCGCCTCTGGTCGAGACCGTAACGGAGCGCGCGACGAATGGCTCCGGCCCTTCGCTGGTCACCGAAGGAAGCTCGCTGGAAACCATTCGCCATATGGTCGCGTCCGGGCTGGGGGTCACGGTATTGCCCCTCTCCGCCGCCACGGCGGTGCCCTATGACGACGACATCCTGGCTGTACGTCCGTTCGTGGCGCCTGTGCCGTTTCGCACCG
Source organism: uncultured Marinobacter sp. (assembly GCA_964392405.1). Taxonomy (GTDB): domain Bacteria; phylum Pseudomonadota; class Gammaproteobacteria; order Pseudomonadales; family Oleiphilaceae; genus Marinobacter. The sequence goes on along the minus strand of CAYMQO010000361.1, from coordinate 1,933 downwards.
TCGCGCTGGCCTGGCGGGTGACTTTCCCACGCCCGAAGGCCATCGATGTGTTATCCCTGGCGGCCAGCCAGTGTCGGGTTATGGAAAAGGCCGGGAAAGAGAAACCCGCCCTGGCAGCAAGTAGCTGACGAAAGACCATGGTGTCATTGGAAGACCTGCCAGTCACGACCCTCAAGGGTGTCGGCAATGCCCTTGCCGGCACCCTCGCGAAGCTGGGTATTCACTCGCTCCAGGACTTGCTGTTTCATCTTCCCCACCGCTACGAGGACCGCACCCGGGTCATCCCCATGGGCAGCCTGCGCCTCGGCGATACCGGCGTTGTGGAGGGCACAGTCATGCGGGCTGACATGGTGATGGGGCGGCGCCGCAGTCTGCAGGTGACCCTGAAGGACGACACCGGTTTCCTGGCCCTGCGGTTCTTTCATTTTTCCGCCGCCCAGAAAAATCAGCTGACGGAGGGTACCCGGGTACGCTGCTACGGCGAGGTGCGTCCGGGGCGGGCCGGATTTGAATTCTATCATCCGGAATATCAGGTCAACCCGCCACCCATGCCCCCGCCGGGAGAGGCAACCCTGACTCCTGTGTATCCCCTTACGGAAGGCATTCAGCAACCCCGGGTGCGGAGCCTGTGCCGGCAGGCGCTGACGTATCTGAAGCGTTACCCCATTACCGACTGGCTGCCCCCGTCTCTGCTGGCAGACTATCAGCTCCCGGACATTACCTCGGCAGTGGCCCTGGTGCATGAGCCCCCGGCGGATGCTCCGGTTGCGTTGTTAATGGAAGGGCGACACCCGGCCCAGCAGCGGCTGGTAATGGAAGAGCTGCTGGCCCATCAGCTGAGCCTGTTACTGGTACGCCAGCAGATACAGCAACGGCAATCGCTGGCGCTGCTCCCTGCTGGTGATCTTACCGACCGTTTTCTTGATCAGTTACCGTTCCGCCTGACGCCGGCCCAGGCCCGTGTTATTGCGGATATCCGTCAGGATCTGAGCCAGCCGGTGCCCATGCTGCGACTGGTGCAGGGCGACGTGGGCTCCGGCAAGACCGTGGTTGCAGCCATGGCGGCCCTGCAGGCCGTGGCGGCGGGTGCACAGGTCGCGTTAATGGCACCCACCGAGATCCTGGCCGAACAGCATTACCACAACTTCCGGCAGTGGCTGGAGCCCCTGGGGTTGGAAATGGTCTGGCTGTCCGGCAAGGTCAAGGGCAAGGCCCGCACTGAAGCACTGTCCCGGCTGGCCGGGGGGCAGGCCCGGCTGGCGATTGGTACCCATGCCCTGTTTCAGGATGACGTCCTGTTTGACCGGCTGGGCCTGGTCATTGTGGATGAACAGCACCGGTTTGGCGTACATCAGCGCCTCGCCCTGCGGGACAAGGGCGCACAGGGACACCTGGCGCCACACCAGTTGATCATGACCGCCACCCCTATCCCCCGGACCTTGGCCATGAGCGCCTACGCGGACCTGGACACTTCGGTCATAGATGAGTTGCCACCGGGGCGCAAGTCCATCGAAACCCTGGTGATCCAGGATCAGCGCCGGGACGAGGTGATCGAAAGGGTCCGCAAGGCCTGCCTCGCCGGGCGTCAGGCGTACTGGGTATGCACTTTGATTGAGGAGTCCGAGGCACTGCAATGTCAGGCCGCTGAAGTCACCGCAGCAAGCCTGCAGGAACGTCTGCCAGAGCTTCAGATCGGGCTGGTCCACGGTCGCCTGAAGGCCAGCGAGAAAGCCGAAGTAATGGCGCGCTTCAAGGAAGGCGAGCTGGACCTGCTGGTCGCCACTACCGTGATTGAAGTGGGCGTGGACGTACCCAACGCCTCGCTGATCATTATCGAAAACCCTGAGCGCCTGGGTCTGGCTCAGTTGCACCAGCTTCGGGGCCGGGTAGGGCGGGGCAGCGAAGCCAGCTTCTGTGTGCTGATGTATCAGGC
>CAYMQO010000360.1:0-2809 GCA_964392405.1 uncultured Marinobacter sp. | reverse complement strand
CCTGTATCGGCAGGGTTCCGGTTTCATTGAGCTCTTCGAGGGAAAAAAGCCGGCCGGAGTTGGCGTCGCTGAGGCAGGCGTGATATTCGTCCAGCGTCATCTCCAGCTCGTCGGCCACTTCCTGGTCCTGGGCTTCGCGGCCTTCCCGGTCTTCTACCGCCTTGATGGCAGCGGCGACCCGGCGCGCGTTACGGTGGACGGAGCGGGGTACCCAGTCACCCTTGCGGATTTCATCGACGATGGAGCCCCGGATGCGGATTCCGGCGTAGGTTTCAAAGGATGCGCCCCGGTCTGACTGGTACTTGGCGGCAGCCTCCAGCAGGCCGACCATGCCCGCCTGGATCAGGTCATCCAGCTGCACCGAGTCTGGCAGTCTGGCCAGCATGTGAAGGGCGATTTTCTTGACCAGCGGGGCATGCTGCTCCACCAATTGATGGGCATTACCCTGACCGGTCTGATGATAGATTCCGAGTCTTCTGGCCACAGTCATTATCCGGTTAACCGTACTTCAAGGAATGGATCAGGCGTTGCCGTTTACCAGACGCTCTACAAAGAATTCCAGATGTCCCCGGGGTGTGGTTGGCAGAGGCCAGCTATCCACCTGCTCCGCCAGGGCCTTGATGGCCAGCGAGGCTTTTGCCCTGGGATATACGTCGAGAACAGCCCGCTGACGCTGTACCGCCTTGCGTACCGCTTCGTCGTAAGGAACCATGCCCACGTATTGTAGTGCAACATCAAGGAAGCGCTCGGTGACCCGGGTCAGTTTACCGAACAGATGCTTGCCTTCCTGCTCGTTACGCACCTGATTGGCAAGAATCCGGAACAGGTTGACCCCGTAATCCCGGTTCATGAGTTTGATCAGGGCGTAGGCGTCGGTAATGGATGTGGGCTCGTCGCAGACCACCAGCAACAACTCCTGCGCCGCCCGGAGGAAACTGACCACACTTTCGGAAATTCCAGCCGCGGTGTCGATAATCAGCACATCGATCTGATCGCCAAGTTCGCTGAACGCGTTGATCAGACCCGCATGCTCCATGGCCGAGAGCTGAGTCATGCGCTGGGTGCCCGAAGACGCAGGTACGATGCGGATTCCGCCGGGGCCGTTTACCAGCACGTCGCGCAGGTCACATTCTCCGGAGAGAACATCCGCCAGGTTCCGCTTTGCGCTGATGCCCAGCAGGACGTCAATATTGGCCAGCCCCAGGTCAGCATCCAGCAAAACCACCCGGCGGCCCATCTGTGACAGGGCGATACCCAGGTTAATGGAAACGTTGCTCTTGCCAACGCCACCCTTGCCACCGGTGACTGCGATGACCTGAACCGGATGTGGTCTGCTCATAGTGGGTACTTATTCCTGCCGAGGTTGTTCACGTTGATGCCGTCATGTTGCCGGCTGGCTGAGTAGCAAGTACTCAGGCACCCTCTGCCACCGCCTGCTGCCGCCGGGCGTCCCGCAGGCGTTCAACGCCCAGGCGCACCAGTGAGGCAGCATCCGCCGGGTGCAGATCCTGCGGGATTTTCTGGCCATCGGTTATCCAGGCCACCGGCAGGGCGGTTTCCAGCGCAAAACCCAGTACTTCGCCCAGGGTCAGCGCTTCGTCCAGCTTGGTCATGATGCAGCCTGCAAGACTCGCCATCTTATAGCAATGCCATATGGATTTCATGATGCGGGACTGGCTGGTGGCGGGCACGACCAGATGAGGCCGGACCCCATGGCGACTGCCAGACAGCTCTTTCAGCTGCTCCTGACAGCCGGGATCGGCCGCTGATAAACCAGCGGTATCGATCAGCACCAGGTGCCGGTCCTGCAGCTCATCCAGCACCTGGTCCAGGCTGTGGCTGTCATCGACTACCCGTACCGGTACATTAAGAATACGACCAAATACAAACAGTTGCTCATGGGCCGCGACCCGGTAGCGATCCGTGGTAACCAGAGCCAGGGAATCGGCACCGTGTTCCAGCACATAGCGGGCCGCGATCTTGCCAATGGTGGTGGTCTTGCCCGAGCCAGTCGGCCCCACCAGGGCGTAGATTCCGCCCCGGGCCGCCCAGCTGTCACCGCCGGTTTTCACGCCGGCAGCCAGCGTTCTAAGGGCCCGCTTCCAGTTATCTTCCAGCTTGCCACGGCCACTCTGGCGGGCCAGGCTCTCTGCCAGCAAACTGCTCAGGCCGAACTCTTCCAACCGTTCCGTCAGCCGTTTGCGGACGGCATCCCGGGCCTGATCTGCATCGTTTGTCACCAGACCAGGCGCAGTCACCCCAGCGGGTTTGCCCTGCTGGGTGATCAGGTCTTTCAGGGAGTTCAGCTCCTGGCGCATGGCGGCCAGTTCATCGACACCGGTAATTTCCGCCAGCGGCTGGCGCTGGGCGGGTGCCGGCTGATCTACCTCTGCTGAGAAATCGTAATCCGTTGGGTGAAGCTGCGTCGTTTTCGCAGTCTGACGCGGCTCATAACCACCGCGCTGTTCGCGCAACTGGCGGATACGATTGCGGGAGCGGTCCAGCTCCTCCTGCAAACGCAGGTGCTGCTCTGCCTGCAGCTTCGCCAGCCCGCCATCACTGGTGGCATCGGCAGCGGCCGCGCCAAGTTTTTGACGGGCGATGTTTTCGTCATAATCCAGCGCTGTGACAAGCTCAACGCCGCCGTCAATCCGTCGACTGGACAGAATCACTGCGTCATCGCCCATGGACTCGCGTACCTGTTTCAGGGCCGCTGACATGGTTTCCGCAAAAAAACGTTTCACTTTCATCTGTCTCTACCTCCCGGTGGGTCGTTACTGGCCGACCGACGCCACGATGGTAACCTGCT
>CAYMQO010000359.1:0-2810 GCA_964392405.1 uncultured Marinobacter sp. | reverse complement strand
CACCTGTGTCTGGCAACGCTGCATGCGAACAATGCGAACCAGGCGCTGGACCGGATCATCCAGTTCTTTAACCCGGACCAGCACAACCAGACCTGGATGGACCTGTCCCTGAACCTCAAGGCCATCGTTGCCCAGCAACTGATCCCGACGCCGGATGGCAAGGGGCGCCGCGCAGTTATCGAAGTACTGATCAATACGCCGCTGGTGGCGGACATGATCCGTAAGGGCGAAGTCCACAAGCTCAAGGAGCTGATGAACAAGTCCACCGAGTCCGGCATGCAGACCTTCGACCAGGCGCTCTACAACCTGTACTCCGAAGGGGCCATCACCTATGAGGATGCCCTGGCCCACGCCGACTCCGCCAACGACCTGCGCCTGATGATCAAGCTGGGCGCAGACGCGAAGGGCGCGGACCAGCTATCGAACACCGTTGATAAGCTGTCCATTCAGAGCGACTGAACAATAGCCGGGTTGGTTGCAGGACCAGGCATAGCCTGGTCAGTGGGCCTCGTCCCAGTTGTTACCAACCCCGGCTTCCACCAGTAACGGCACCTTCAGTTCCGCCGCCGCTGACATGCGCTGCTCCAGGCCCTGACAGACCGCTGACAGCGCTGACTCTTTCACTTCCAGAATCAGTTCGTCGTGAACCTGCATCACCATGCGGGCTTCGTCCCGATGCTCTGCCATCAGCCAGTTGTCCACCGTCACCATTGCCCGTTTGATGATATCGGCGGCCGTGCCCTGCATGGGTGCGTTGATGGCAGTGCGTTCGGCGGCCTGTTGTAGCTGCTTGTTGCGAGCGTTGATTTCCGGCAGGTAAAGCCGGCGTCCGGCCAGGGTCTCCACGAAACCATCGTCGTGGGCCTGTTTGCGGATGCGGTCCATATACGCCAGCACGCCGGGATAGCGCTGGAAGTAACGGTCGATGTAATCCTGGGCAGTTTTGCGGTCCACTTCCAGTTGCCGCGCCAGGCCGAAAGCCGACATGCCGTAGATCAGCCCGAAGTTGATCGCCTTGGCGCTGCGGCGCTGATCCGGTGTTACTGCCTCAACCGGCACACCGAAGACTTCCCCGGCCGTGGCCCGGTGAATATCCTCTCCCCGTTCAAAGGCACTGAGCAAGCCTTCGTCTTCGGACAGGTGCGCCATGATGCGAAGTTCAATCTGGGAGTAGTCCGCCGCAACCACCTTATAGCCCTCGGGTGCGACAAACGCCTGACGAATGCGTCGGCCCTGTTCTGTACGCACCGGGATATTCTGCAGGTTGGGTTCTGACGACGACAGTCGCCCGGTTGCCGTCACCGCCTGATGGTAGGACGTATGAATACGACCGGTGCGGGGGCTGATCAGCCCCGGCAGGGTATCCGTATAGGTGGACTTGAGTTTGCTGAGACTGCGGTGCTCCAGAATCAGGCGGGGGAGCCGATGCTCATGGGCCAGCTCCTGTAATACGGGCTCTGCGGTTGAGGGCGCACCTTTGGGTGTCTTCTTGATAACCGGCAGACCCATCTTGTCGTAGAAAATGGCCTGCAGCTGCTTGGTGGAGCCGAGATTGAAGGCTTCACCCGCTTCCTCATGGGCAGCCTGTTCCAGTTCTGCCATCCGCTCTGCCAGTTCCTGGCTGTGCTGGCGCAGGGTAGAGGCATTGACCAGCGCACCGTGCTGCTCCATACGGGACAGCACGGGTACCAAGGGCATATCAATGTCCCGGTAAACAGAGTCCAGTGTGCCAATGTCGCCAAGCTGGGGCCGGAGGACCTGATGCAGGCGCAGTGTGATGTCTGCGTCTTCCGCTGCGTATTCCGCCGCCTGCTCCAGTTCAATCTGATTAAACGTCAGCTGCTTGGCACCTTTACCGGCAATATCCACAAAGCTGACCGTTTTCTCACCCAGATACTTTAGCGCCAGGCTGTCCATATCATGACGGGTGGCGGTGGAGTTCAGCACATAGGACTCCAGCATGGTGTCTTCGGCGATGCCCTCCAGATGGATGCCGTGATTGGCGAGTACGTTCTTGTCGTACTTCAGGTTCTGCCCCAGCTTTTTATGGTACGGGCTTTCCAGGAGTGGCTTGAGCCTGGCAAGGGTCTGCTCCCGGTCAAGTTGTTCGGGTGCGCCCATATAGTCGTGGGCCAGTGGCACGTAAGCGGCTTCGCCAGGCTCAATGGCGAACGAGAGCCCGACAATTTCTGCGTCGCTGTACCGGAGGCTGGTGGTTTCCGTGTCGAAGGCGAACAGGTCAGCGTTGCTGAGGCGGTCCAGCCAGACGTTCAGGCGCTCTTCGGTGAAAATGGTTTCGTATTGCCGTGGCGGCGCCGGAGTCGGCACCGGGGTGGCCGTCGGTTCCTCTGCCACCGGCGCCGGCCCTGAATACTCGGCGATCCAGGCCTTGAACTCGTACCTCTGGAACAGTTCCAGTAACCGGTCCCGCCGTTCCGGCTGCATGTTTACTTCTTCGATGCCGAAGTCCAGCTGTACATTGGTGTGGATGGTGGCGAGCTCCCGGCTCAGGGGCAGGTTGGGGAGCGCGTCGCGCAGGTATTCACCGATCTTGCCTTTGATCTCATCAGCGCTGGCCATCAGGTTGTCCAGGTTGCCGTACTGCTGCAGCCACTTGGCGGCTGTCTTGGGGCCGCACTTGGGGACGCCCGGAATGTTATCGACAGGGTCGCCAACCAGTGCCAGGTAATCCACGATCTGTTCCGGCGCAACGCCGAACTTGCGTATTACCTCCTCCCGGTCAGTGCTGACCTCCGTCATGGTGTTGATCAGCAGGACATGGTCACTGACCAGTTGTGCCATATCCTTGT
>CAYMQO010000358.1:0-2814 GCA_964392405.1 uncultured Marinobacter sp. | reverse complement strand
TTCTCCGATAAGGATGGGCTGGACATGGCACTGAAGCATCCGGACACCCTGTTGTTTACCAATAAAGCCGACGCAGACGCCCGCGACAAGGTGTTGGAGCTGTCAGAAGAGATCCGGGAATTTCTGGTGCGCAACGTGGACGGGCTTGATGAAGAGACCGCCGACCGTTGCGCCCTGAGCATTGCAGAGAACCGGGATCTGTTTCAGAAGGCGTTAAAAAAGCCGCATCTGCTTAATGCGGACGTAGACAGCGCGGACTGAAGTCAGTGTCCGCCGATGTTTGAGAAGAGGTTGATCACCGCAACGCCGGACACAATCAGTGCCATTCCGGCAATGGCTGCGGTATCCAGCTTCTGCCCCAGCACCAGCCAGCCCACCAGGGAGATCAGCACAACACCCAGGCCCGCCCAGATGGCGTAGGCAATACCCACCGGAATGGCTTTCAGGGTCAGGGAAAGGAAGAAGAAAGCCACGGAGTAGCCAGCGACCACAATGAGGGAGGGCCACAAACGGGTAAAACCCTCGGCGTCTTTCAGGGCGGACGTACCGATGACCTCCGCCACGATGGCGCAGCCCAGGAACAGCCAGTATTTCAGTGTAGGGTCCGGGTCCATACTCATCAGCGCTCTATGCTGCAGGAAGCGATTTTTGACAGGTGGCTGTAGGGCAGGCCCGTCTCCCGGTGCCACTCATTAAAGGCGGCCTGTGCCTGTAGCAGCGCCTTTTTACTACCGGGGGTTGCGTCCATCAGACCTTCCAGACGCAGCACCGCGACCACATCCGATGTCAGTATAAACCCATCCCATCCAACCAGCCGCAGAAAGTATTGGGCGGTATTGCCGCCAAGCCGGGAGCCGTGGCGTTTCAGCCACAACAGCAGACCAGCCTGATCCGTAGACGGCCACTGGGCCAGCATATGGCCAAAACTGCCGTATTCCTGAGCCGCGTCCACCACCATCCGGGCATTTTCAGGGACCGTACGGATCTTCTGGAGGTTACGGATAATGCGCGTGTCGCTGGCCAGGTTTTCCAGCACCTCCGGCGACACCTGCTGCCAGTAACGGGGCACAAAGCCATCAAAGGCAGCTTCAAATCCGGGCCATTTGTTGTCGATGATTTTCCACACGAAGCCGGCGCGAAACACGCAGCGGGTGATTTCGGCCAGGTAGCGATCATCGGCCAGTTCGATCAGTTCCAGGGGTGTAGCCACGTGCGGAAGCAGTGAGCTCAGGCTCTCCGGACCGCCTTTCCGGGCCAGCGCCCGTTCATGAATTGCCGCAAAACCCATGGAGTTCCTCCTGACATGTTCGGTAGAAACCCTAGCGGCAAAGCGCGGAGTGGTAAAGCGATAACCCGGTGGAGTGGTTAAAACCACCAGCCAGTCCGGAACGCCACGCCGGCGGCCACGAATAAAACGGACAGAATCGTCACCGCGATAATGTGCCAGGCCATGTCGTTCAGGCGCTGTTCGTCCAGTCTGGGAATGACCCGAAGGCGGGCGTCCAGAGCAACGATCGCTGTCAGTAACAACAGTGTCAGCTTGACCAGAATGCCTCGGGCGAGGGGGTTTGAACCGTCCAGCCAGAGCGTAATATCCGGTATCAGCCGGTGGGCCAGCCACAGACCGGTCACGATCTGTACCGCCAGCGCAGTCATTCCCAGCCGTTCATAGACCTGCTCAAAGGCTACAAGGCGACTGACGGAGCGCTCCTTCAGCACGCCCGGCAGAATGCAGAGGGCGAGCACCAGATGCCCGCCGGTCCAGATGGTCGCACCGAGCAGGTGCAGCAGAAGAATCACACCAAACATGATAGCTACCGGGTTGCAGGGTAATCCCAGTGTACCGTCTCGGCAAACAACCGGCCCTGCCTCTCATGGGGTAGATAAGCAGCGGGCCGGACTCCAGGAATTGCGGTATCAGCTACGCGCCAGCATTTCCTGAAGCGGAGCAGGTAGCCAGGAACGGACGCGTTCGGTGAGCTTCTGCTCGTGTCTTTGCCAGAGAACCCCAAGGTAAATAATGCCCAGCCCGATCACCGTCAGTGCTATCGGGAAATACCAGCTGTCCTGGAACACATCCCAGGCCAGGTGTCCCAGATAAAAGCTGACCCCCAACGCGCCGAACACCACAAAGACCCGCCGCACAATAACCACGCCGATGCCAATCATCAGCAGATTAACGCAGAAGTAGAGAAACCGGGAAAGCTCGCCGGATGAGTCCTGGGCGGTCAAGCCCCCCCAGAAGGTGAGAACCCCGAAGATATAAAGCCAGAACGCATAGTCGGCCTTTGACCGGGACCGGACATCCACCCAGAAGGCCGTCAGTGTCATCAACAGGCCGAAGTACATGGAGACCAGCGCCCGGAACTGATAGTCGTAGTAGCTGGTCATCAGCATCGCCGCCACATCCATCGACAGATACCAGAGCGTGACCGCGAGCGGCAGCATCATAAACGGGTAACGGTAGATCCACGCCAATACGATCCCGACCGCCAGGGTGCCCAACTCCAGATACAGCCAGTGCCAGCGAATGTACCGGTGATAGTCACGATACACCGAGCCATCCGGCCAGAGCCCAAGCGCCTGCTGCAGGCCATACAGGGCCAGAGGCGTCAGCGCGACCACAAAGGTCGCACACAAACCCGCCGGGATCGCCAGACCCAGCCGCTGGAAGCGCCGGGCCAGCAGCAGCGCTACGCCAGCGTAGAGCAGGGCGATAAAAAAGATCCCCCAACCGCCGAACACTTCCCACCCCAGAGTCATAAACACCGTCATTGCGCCGATCGCTATCAGACCGCCGAGGTAATACAGCAC
>CAYMQO010000357.1:0-2823 GCA_964392405.1 uncultured Marinobacter sp. | reverse complement strand
TATGACGAGATCGTAGCCAATGCTCACGGAGCAGTGGCTGACTGTGCCGGACGATTATCCGCTTTCCATCAGTTTTTGGTGCAGGGGTACGGTATTCCACCGGTCGACATCGCCGGTATGAGTGCTGACCGGCAGGTAGATGCCCGCATCCTGACGCCTCGTGAGTACCAGAGGGTGCGACAAGCGCTCCAGTACCGGGCTGCTCATGACGATCTCGCAGAGTGCCAGGAGCTCATTCTGATCTTGGGTTACCGGTTGGGACTCCGTCGTGGTGAGGCCTATAGCCGATTGTTTGGTGATTTCGCCGGGCTTGATGACCCGCTCGTCGAAAAGTCCGAACTACTGGTCCGCCCCAACAAAAACGCGCGGATAAAATCGGAAACCTCCACGCGCCGTCTGCCGATTCATATCCTGCTGACCCAGGATGAGCTGACTACACTGCGTCGCTTTTATCGACGCCGGCAGAGCGTTGTTGCAGGTAATGCTGCAAAAAGGCCGGTGTTTGCGGAGGTCGCGGGTGGATACTGGCCGGCCGTCACTTCGAGGGTTTTCGACCCGATTACCGAGCTCCTCCAAGAGGTCACGGGCGACGAGAACTTCCGGTTTCACCACCTTCGGCATTCATTCGTCACGTTCACGTTTTTGCGATTGTTCGAACGGGAGCCGAGTGAGTTTATCCCCCAGGAATGGCGCCAGGACGAGATGGGTGTCGATCTGCTACCTGCAGTAGATCAATGTCTTTGGGAGCAAGCGGGGTTATCAGATAGTGGGCAGGGCTTATGGCAGTTGGCAATGTGGGCTGGGCACGCCTCTCCTCAAGTAACTCTGGAATGCTACTCCCATCTGCTGGACTGGGTAGTCGCCTGTTATCTGAACCAGCGCCATGATCCAAAGCTGAACCTTGAATGCCAGCAAGTACTGCTTGATAAGTCACCTTCAGCGTTGGAGAGGTACCGGGGCCGTAAACAGCTTACCGGGTCGCCGACACCGGCAAGTGAGCTGTGTGCAGTATTGGCGGAAAGCTGGCCCGTGGCCGGTCGAAAAAAGCCTCCTTCCATGCAAGAGCACCAGCCGCTTGTCCATGAAAACAGTGAACTGCGAATCAAGATTGGATGGATGGACGCCTACAATCTTCAGCTGTGGTCAATTCAATCGGTAATGGAACACGGCGTGGAGAAGCCTCGAGGGCTTACGAAAGCTGCTGAGCTAGTGGGCATATCCAGTGAGACAGCCGAAAGCTGGGATCGAAATGCCAGGTCTCTCATGTCCATGACAACCAACCGCGAGCGAGCGCCGCACAATCAATCCGCCCTGGTTTCGCCCAGCCCCAGGCCTAAGCTATCACGGGGCACAGAAGACGTTATGCGGTCGCTGGAGGAAAAAGATCTTTCGCGTCGTTTGCCGGAACTTCCAGGCCAGTTCCTGGCGCCGCCCAATACGCCAGATACCCAAAACTACGCCGAAAAGTATTTCTTGGGGCTTATTGATTGGTTTGAACGTGACCCTGAGCATGCGGAACTGTGTATGCGAGCGGCTCTGGAGAGCTCCCAAAGGAGCAAGTCTAAGATCCGACCGGACGGAGCTGTTCGGCAGCGATTGTTTTTCGACTTGCTCCGTGAGTTAGGACTCAAGAGCCGGACAACGCTGGCTATAAAGATTGCTCCAGAGACGGACCGAAAGCGGGTCAAAAAATTCTGGTCTGACTATTTCGGAGTCCCTCCCTCGAGTATTACCTGCAAACTGGAAACGCTACCGCAGAAACTCGGCATCAATGGTCGCTGCCATATTTCGGTAGCTGCTCCACCGGCCCTCGATAAAGGTCAAAACTTGTTCTGGTCAACGTTGCGATTTGCGCTGCTTTCGGCGTATGTCGTCTGCGCAAAAGAAAGCGTTGGCGGGGAGGAAGGTTGATGCCCTTCTCATAAAGGGTCAGGCGGCTGCTAAGAACCTAGCAGCCGCCGCCAGGCTAGCAGGGCTCAATAGCCTGGACGTGCAGATTAGACGCCCCGGGTTGGCAACCAATCCGCAGCACCGCAGAAACCCGCTGCCCCGGGGTGGGATACCACCCCGATGGCATGCGGAGCTCATGCATGATGGCCACGGCATGCCTCCCTCGGCAGAGAAGGACCAGGCGCCACACCCTAAGACCAAAATAACGTTTAGGCATTAATTGCGTGCTCAGAATGGTGAACCGGTCCGACCAGTACGCCAGACGAATCTCGGCCTGTTGAGCGTCAGCCATAGTGGACCTCCAGCGTATTCAAGTCGTACTCCAGCTGGCGAACGAACCAGGCAAGACTTTCCTCCCCGGGCAGCATCCGGTGAGCGAGCATCTGACGGCACACCCAGGTCTCCAGTGCCTCCAGATTCGATCGTTCACCACCCAGTCCCAGGTGCAGTACCAACCCTCTCCCTTCGGGAATCTGGAAAGCCGCATTCAACGCGCTGGCCACATTGCGAATCATCCTCCTCTCGCGGGGAAGAAGGTTTGTCAGCGGAACGAACGTTAAACCTAGCGTGGTATCGCTGATATCGAACTCAGTTTTCATAGCTAGCCTCCTCACCCGTTTCCGCTGAAGCATCGAACTCGGTAATAAGAAGCCGCTCGAACGCGGAACCATCACGGCGGGTCAGATTCGGAACCTACCGGCTGTACACGCGGAACAGCATTTCGGTCGTAGTGTGCCCCATCTGCCGGGCAATCCATTCCGGGCTCTCGCCAGCGGCCAGCCACAACGTGGCGGCAGTGTGGCGGGTCTGGTACGGCCGGCGCTTTCGTAGGCCCAGATGGCTGAGCAGGGGATACCACACTCGTTTGGTAAC
>CAYMQO010000356.1:0-2842 GCA_964392405.1 uncultured Marinobacter sp. | reverse complement strand
ATATTGCCAACGATGCCCCGGCGGGTACTCCGCTCGACATAGGCTTCCTGAAGCATCCCGTTCTCAACCAGCGCAACCCGGGTCTCCACCGGCGTTACGTTGATCAGGATCTCTTCAGTCATGTCATTCTCCCTGTTGTTATGGATCAACCCCTGTGGACTCAACGGATCTTCAGGGTATCACTGGCGGATCAGCAATCCCGGGCGGCTGCAGGCCAGAAGTTCCACACTGGTGCTCCGAACCGCTCCAGCAGCACCGCGGTCTGATCCAATGGCAGCCCCACCACCGCGCTGTAGCTCCCGGTGATGGAGGTTACAAAGGCTCCGCCTCTACCCTGTATACCATAACCGCCCGCCTTATCCATGGGCTCACCGGTTTCGCAATAGGCCCGTATCTCTCTTTTATCCAGGCTGCGGAAAGTCACGTCGGTGGTCGTGACCACAGCCTCGGTTGATCCGGCACTGGCCAATGCAACGCCGGTCATGACCTGATGGGTACGACCGGACAGAGCCTCTAGCATGGCAATTGCGGCGTTCCGGTCATCCGGCTTGCCAAGGATCTGACCGTCCAGCACGACGGTTGTATCCGACCCCAGCACCAGCGCGTCCGGCTCACCGGCGGCGTCGAAGCCAGCCTCGGCCTTTTGTATCGCAAGGCGGCGGACGTAATCCGCGGGGGCTTCCCCGGAGATAGGGGCCTCATCGATGGCTACAGGGCAAATTTCAAAGAAAAGTCCGAGCTGACGCAGCAGGTCGGCGCGTCGGGGCGAGGCCGAGGCAAGAATGAGCGTTTTTGCCATGATGTCCGGTCCGGTGGTCATTCGTTCAGCCGAATTTCAGATTGAGCTTGTCCAGCACCGGGCACAGCACCAGCCACAGGAAAGCACTGGTTACGGCCGGCCACAGGTAGGCGAACCCGGAGGTCTCGGCACCCAGAATCTGCTTGATAAAATGCACCAGCATCTGATTGATGCCCACCAGCAGGAACACCAGGATACTCTGCTGGAGGATCGGAAACATGCGCAGCCGCTGGTGAACCGTCAGCACCAGAAAAGCCACCGCGGCCATCCCAAGGGCATTAACCCCCAGGGGGGTAGCCTCAAGCACATCGAGCAGCAATCCCAGTACCCAGGCGGAAATAACACCGAACTGGGCAGGCGCCCGGTAGGTCCAGTAGAACACCATCAGCGCCAGCCATTCCGGCCGGAACTCGAACCAGCCCTGAGGCATCAGCGAGATGCTCAGCACCAGCGAGGTGACAATACTGATAAACATGACCGGATAGCTGATGATCGACAGCATCAGTTGGGCTCCCTTTCCGTCTCGGCCCCGGTCTCCGCCGCATCACTGGCCTCGGCTTCCTGCTGGTCGTACAACTGCTCAGGGCCCACGGCACCCGCCTCCGAGAATACCACCAGCACCAGTTTGCTGCGGCTCAGGTTGGCCATAGGCGTCGCTGAAATGGTAACGAAAGGTGCACCTGGCTCCTTGGTGATATCGGATACTTCCGCCACGGGGTAGCCCTTGGGAAAGCGTCCGCCCAGGCCGGAGCTGACCAGTACGTCCCCTTCCCGGATATCGGCCGTATCGGGCACGTGCACCAGCTCAAGCTGGCTGATATCACCGTTACCCAGCAGAATCGCTCTCAGTCCGTTGCGCAGGACTTCCACCGGGACGGCGTGACTGCTGTCGGAAATCAGCAATACCCGGGACGTAAACGCCGCTGTGTACAGCACCTGTCCCATGAGTCCGTTGGCGTCCAGTATGGCCTGCCCGGACTCAACGCCGTCCCGTGCACCCTTGTTGATGATGACTTCATGGGAGAAGGGATCCGGCGACACGCCGACCACCTCTGCCACCACGACCCGGTCGTCCAGAGTGCCGGAGGCGTTCATAAGCTCACGCAGGCGGTTATTTTCGGCGGCAAGGGCACCGTACTTGAGGGCGCGGCGCTCAAGGATCATTAACCGGGCCTTAAGTGCGTCGTTTTCCTTGAGCAGATCTTCACGGGGAGTAATAACGCCGGCGAACCAGTTACCAAACCGTTCCGGCGCGTTACCCAGCCAGAACACCGGAGCAAGCACACTGGCCAGACCGCTGCGTGCCTGCTCCAGCCGTTCGAACCGCTCGTCGGCAAAGATCAGTACTACCGATAGCACAAACACAAACAGCAGGCGAAATCCCGGAACAGATCCCTGCATGAAAATGGTTTTAATAGCACCGCCCCCCTGCCCTGATAACGCAACCGCCGCTGGAGCGGAACCCCAGCGGCGGTTTTGGGCATTTGTCGGTCAGGCCGGAACCCGCTCCCACGATCACCCCTCCTGGGAGAACATGCCAATTCCGCTGCGGTCGATCAGTTCCAGCGCCTTGCCGCCCCCCCGGGCAACACAGGTCAGCGGGTCTTCCGCGATAATGACCGGCAAACCGGTTTCCTCAGCGATCAGCTTGTCGAGGCCCCGCAACAGTGCCCCGCCACCGGTCAGCACGATGCCGCGCTCAGCGATGTCGGAGGCCAGCTCCGGCGGTGACTGTTCCAGCGCACTTTTAACCGTCTGGACGATCTGGGCGAGGGATTCCTGCAGCGCTTCGAGAATCTCTTCACTGTTCAGTGTGAACAGCCGGGGCACCCCTTCAGCCAGGTTACGGCCACGAACGTCGATTTCCTTCACCTCAACGCCTTCGTAGGCACAGCCCACTTCGTGCTTGATGCGCTCAGCCGTGGTATCGCCGATGAGGCTGCCGTAATTGCGTCGCACGTAGGTGACGATGGCCTCATCAAACTTGTCGCCCCCGACTCGCACCGACTCCGCGTAAACAATGCCGTTCAGGGAAATAATGGC
>CAYMQO010000355.1:0-2861 GCA_964392405.1 uncultured Marinobacter sp. | reverse complement strand
AAGAGCTTTCCGATCGAATTGTGCTGAAAGTGTTATCCGGAATGCAGGAGGAAGTACGCCGGGGCGCGCCGGTGCTGAACCGGATTGAGCAGGAGATACTGCTGCCCCGCCGGGAGCTGCTGGCAGGCTGGCTTTCCGGTCGCATTGCCGATCTGGCCAGCGAAGGCTATGTGCCAAACCGGGATGCGCTGCGCCGTTACCTGGAAGATCGCATCCGGGATGCCATGAGGCAGAACCCCGAGCTGTCCCGGCTACGCCTGCTGCCCATATTTGGTAACCAGGTTCGGGGTACCCTGGAAGGCGCTCTGGGCAATATCACCGCCTCGATTCTCAATCAGGTCATGGAAGACCTCGCCAGCAGCCGGAACCACGAATTCGTGGCGGACCTGGTGGATGCCTTTCTGCCGGAGCCCCAGGTTTTCGACGCCGCCGGGGCCCCGGTCGTGCGCAGGGATAACGACGTGATGATCGCGATGATTCTGGAAATCCTTGAAGTATTCAAGGATCAGGTACGTTACAAACGGTGGCGGGAGAGGTTGTGATCAGCCTTGCGGCGAAGGTTCGACCAGCTTTTCCACCAGAAAATCAATCATCAGCCGGGCCTTCGCTGGCAGACGCTGGTCTGGCGGGAACATGACATAAAGCCCGCCGAGATCCACCAGCGGCTGGTCAAGCTCCAGTGCGATCAGCTTACCCTCGGCAATGGCGCGATCGACGATAAAGTCCGGCTGATAGATAACCCCCTGTCCGCCGATGGCAGCCGCCAATAAAGCGTCACCGTTGTTCGCGCTCAGATTGCCATGCACCGGAATGGCAATTTCCCCCTGCTGGCCAAAGGCCCAGGCACCCTTGTTCTGCAGGGGCGACAGTGTGTATCCCAGACAGTTATGCTCGGACAGGTCCGCCGCCCGCCGCGGCTGTCCGTAACGGGCGAGATAGTCCGGTGACGCACACACCCGCATTTCACAGTCGCCCAGCCGCCGGGCCTTGAGCGAACTGTCCGCCAGATGACCAATGCGAATACCCAGATCCCAGCCTCCCCGGATCAGATCGTGCTGGGCATCACTCAGCCCCAGTTCCACATCGATTTTCGGATAGCGGGCACTGAACTCCGGCAGTAGTGGCGCGATAAAGCTGACCCCGAACGAATGAGGCAGGTTCATGCGCAACCGGCCGACGGGCTCGGTGCCCTGAATGCTGACTTCGGCTTCGGCCTCATCCAGATCCTGCAGAATGCTGCGACAGGACTTCAGAAAATCTGCCCCGGCATCCGTCAGAGTCAGCTTGCGCGTCGTGCGATGCAGCAGTTTGACGCCCAGCCAGGCCTCCAGCGAATCCACATGCTTGGTCGCCATGGCCGGGGACATACCCAGAGCCCGTGCTGCGGCTGAAAGACTGCCTTGCCCGGTGGCCTGCACAAAAACGTTCATACTGGTAAAACGATCCAGCATCCCCACTTCCTACTCTGAGTTAAAGGTGTAGCCGACAAACCCGATATTCTCACACTGTCTGATAGGACGTAAATTAGCAGCATTGATAAAACGCAATTTCAACGGAGGGCTCGACGCCATGACCAATGCTGCGACTTCTACAACGCCGGTCAGGCAGCCGGTACTGTTCATTCCCCACGGAGCCGGTCCCTGCTTTTTCATGGAATGGTCTCCGCCCGACGCCTGGACGGGTATGGCGGACTTCCTCAGCAACATCCGTCACTCCCTGCCGGCGCAACCCCGCGGTATAGTGATGATCTCGGCCCACTGGCTGGCTGAAGACTTTCGGGTGACCACGGCCGAAAAGCCAGAGCTGATCTACGATTACTATGGCTTTCCGCCCCACACCTACGAACTCAAATATCCGGCGCCGGGTGATCCCGCCCTGGCTGCCCGCGTGACGAGCCTGCTGAGTCAGGTCGGGCTGGGTAACGGCGAGGATTCCGAGCGGGGATTTGACCACGGCATGTTTATACCACTGAAGCTGATGTTTCCGGCGGCAGACATCCCGGTGGTACAGCTTTCGCTGCGGGCCGACCTCGACCCTGCCGCCCATCAGGCTGCCGGCAAGGCTCTGCTGGAGCTGCGCGACCAGGGCATACTGA
This sequence comes from uncultured Marinobacter sp., assembly GCA_964392405.1. Classification (GTDB taxonomy): domain Bacteria; phylum Pseudomonadota; class Gammaproteobacteria; order Pseudomonadales; family Oleiphilaceae; genus Marinobacter. The sequence goes on along the minus strand of CAYMQO010000355.1, from coordinate 766 downwards.
TCATCGGCAGCGGCATGAGCTTCCACAATATGCGCGGCTACGGCGATGAGCGCTTCACGCCGCTGTCGGAAGAATTCGACCGGTGGCTGACAGACACCATGGAGATGACGTCCACGGAACGGGAAGACCGGCTGAACAACTGGGCAAGCGCGCCGCACGCGCTCCAGTGCCATCCCAGGGGCCATGAAGAACACCTGCTCCCGCTAATGGTTGCGGCCGGCGCTGCGGGGAAGGACACGGGGGACAAGGTTTACTCAGGACAGGTCCTTAAAACGCAACTGTCCTCCTGGCGTTTTGGCTAATCCCAGTTACCCGATGCGAAGCACAGCCCAGGCACTCATCAGTAAGTCTGAGCCGTTGCAGCTATACTCACAGCAAAACCACAGAGGAGAACTCGATGCTTAAAGATTCCCGGGATCGTTATGGATCACTGGCTAAATGGCTGCACTGGCTGATGGCAGTGCTGATCGGCTGGCAGTTGCTGAAGCTGGGCGATCGTATCGCCGATGGCGAACACTGGATCGGTGAAACCCTGGTACCCTGGCACGTGTCCATTGGCGCGCTGCTGCTGGTGCTGATTGTTATCCGCATCATCTGGGCGGCCAGCCAGCTCGGCCATCGCCCTGCCCATGACCCGAAGACCGCGGCACTGGTCAGAACCGGCCACGGTCTTATGTACGCGGCCATGCTGCTGATGCCACTCACCGGCATCATGGTCATGGTCGGCGGTGGCTACGGCCTGAATGCTTTCGGGCTGCAGCTGATC
>CAYMQO010000354.1:0-2865 GCA_964392405.1 uncultured Marinobacter sp. | reverse complement strand
ACTCGTAGCCTTCGGCCCGCAACTGGTCCCGCAGTTCCTGATAGTTCTCAATAATCCCATTGTGAACGATTGCCAGGCGCTCCCCGGACATATGCGGATGGGCGTTAACCTGAGAGGGCTCGCCGTGGGTAGCCCAGCGGGTGTGAGCGATACCGATGGTTCCCGGTGACGGCTGTGCTGCCAGCGCATCGGCCAGTGCGGCCACCTTGCCTACTTCCCGGGCCCGGCGAATATTGCCGTCACCGTTCAGCGTTGCCAGGCCGGCGGAATCGTATCCGCGGTACTCGAGACGACGCAGGCCTTCCAACAAAATCCCTTCCACGTCTCGCTGGGAGACGGCTCCGACAATGCCACACATAGTGATTAATCCGCTAAAGAGTCAGTCAGGCTTCTTTTCCGGGCGTTTCCAGCCCTTGATATTCCGTTGGCGTGCCCGTGCTACCGCCAGATCCTGTTCCGCCACGTCAGAGGTAATGGTGGAACCAGCGCCGATGACAGCACTGTCCGCCACCGAGACCGGCGCCACCAGGGCGGTGTTGGAGCCGACAAACACGTTGTCGCCGAGGACCGTCTGAAATTTGTTCACACCATCATAGTTACAGGTGATGGTTCCTGCACCTACATTCACGTGCCGGCCCAGGGTTGCGTCACCGACATAGCTCAGGTGGTTGATTTTGCTTCCCTCGCCCACGTCGGCTTTCTTGGTTTCAACAAAATTGCCCACCTTCGCGGTACGGGCCAGACGGGTACCTGGCCGTAACCGGGCAAACGGACCGATCTGGCATTGCTCGGCCACCTCAGCACCATCAATGACGGAATTGGCGTGGACCGTGACGCTATCCCCCAGACTGGCATCCCGGATCACACAGTTGGGACCAATGGACACGTTGTCGCCCAGGGACACCCGGCCTTCAAACACTACATTAACGTCAATCAGCACATCCTGGCCGACGGTCAGCTCGCCCCGGACGTCGATCCGGGCCGGATCCGCCAGGGTGGCGCCTTCGGCCATCAGGCGTTCGGCTTCACAACGCTGGAACCAGCGCTCGAGCTCAGCCATTTGCAACCGGTTATTAACGCCCTGGACTTCCTGTTCATGGGACGGCTGGGCGACTTCAATAGCCACCCCCTCACCGGCTGCCATGGCGATAATATCCGTCAGGTAGTATTCCCCCTGGGCATTGCTGTTTGAAAGTTGGGGCAGCCAGCGTTTCAGGTGGTCCGAGTGCACCGCGAGAATGCCGGTGTTGACCTCACTGATGGCCTTCTGGGACTCCGACGCATCCTTTTGTTCAACGATGGCAGTGACCTTGCCCTGCCCGTTGCGAAGAATACGGCCATAGCCATCGGGGTTGGCCAGGTCCACCGTCAGCAGTCCGAGGCTCTGCCCGTTCACCCGGGACACGAGCGCGACCAGGGTCTCCGGGTTGATCAGCGGCACGTCGCCGTACAGCACCAGAACGACAGCGCCATCCGGTACGGCCGGGAGAGCCTGAGCCACTGCGTGGCCGGTTCCCAATTGCTGTTCCTGCAGCGCCCAGTGGATGTCGCTGGCCGGCGTTTCCGCCTTCACCTGCTCGGCGCCATGGCCAATCACACCATGAATGCCGTCCGCACCGAGGTTCCGCGCGGTGTCGATCACGTGGTGCAGCATGGATTTGCCGGCCACCTTGTGCAGTACCTTGGGCAAACGGGACTTCATTCGGGAACCCTGGCCGGCGGCCAGGATGATTACGTGCAGGGGGGCTGTCATGGCCAGTTCCTGAGTTCTGTCTTTACGGATCGCGCTTCAATACAAAAAAGCCGCATCCACGGTGGCAGCGACTGACCGGATCCGGAGATCCGATAACGCTGCCACGGTAGTGCGGCTGGAGCAAGTCCGTTCCATCGGAACGGTATCAGCGTACTTTCTTGCGCAGCTTTTCCAGAGTCCGAAGCTGTGCCACGGCCTCTGCCAGTTCGGCAGCCGCACGTGTGTACTCAAACTCGCCGGACTTGTTCGCCAATGCCTTTTCCGCCTCGCGCTGGGCTTCCAGCGCCGCGGCCTCATCCACGTCCTTGGCCCGGACTGCGGTGTCAGCCAGCAGAGTGACAATGGAGGGCTGCACCTCCAGGTAGCCACCTGAGACGTAAATAATCTCTTCCTCACCGCCCTGTTTGAAGAAACGGACAGGGCCCGGTTTGAGTGCGGTCAGCAACGGAGCGTGCCCTGGCTGAATACCCAGCTCACCCTCGGTTCCGTTGGCGATCAGCATCTCCACCAGGCCGGAATAGATTTTTTCTTCGGCACTTACGACGTCACAATGTACAGTCATAGCCATTTCTCTTGCCTCTCGGGTCGGTCAGCGAAGGAGGGTGACTTATTTGTCACCCTTGGACTGCAGTTCCTTCGCCTTTTCGACCGCCTCTTCAATGGTACCGACCATGTAGAACGCCTGCTCGGGCAGGTCGTCGTAGTCGCCATTGAGAATGCCTTTAAAGCTGCTGATGGTTTCCTTGAGGGAAACATACTTGCCCGGAGAACCGGTAAATACTTCAGCAACGTGGAACGGCTGGGACAGGAAACGCTCGATCTTACGGGCACGGGCAACGGTCAGTTTGTCTTCTTCTGACAGCTCGTCCATACCGAGGATGGCGATGATGTCCTTCAGTTCCTTGTAGCGCTGCAGGTTGGTCTGAACGCCACGGGCCACTTCATAATGCTCTTCGCCGATGACCAGCGGATCCAGCTGGCGGGAAGTGGAGTCAAGCGGGTCGATCGCCGGGTAAATACCCTTGGAGGCGATGTCACGGCTCAGTACGACCGTCGCATCAAGGTGGGAGAACGTGGTCGCCGGGGACGGGTCCGTCAGGTCATCCGCCGGT
>CAYMQO010000353.1:0-2871 GCA_964392405.1 uncultured Marinobacter sp. | reverse complement strand
AAAGTGCCTGCCGGCTCGCCAAGCAACCGGGCGCCATGGTAGAGCGCATGGGCCCAGCTGCACCGGTTCGCGAACAGCATGCCCGCTTCATCCAGGGTGCCGCCCCGGTTGATGTACCCCAGCACCTGGCTGCGGGCAGGGTCACCGCAAAGACGACTGGCGTGTCCGCGGAAGACTTCCGGGCGCATATGGGTCAGCACCACCCGGTGGTGGTAATGGCCCGGTATGATCTGTTCCAGCTCCTCGTCCGTCACACAAACCTTGGCTTCGAAGCGGTCCCGGGGGTGCCGGAAGCGCCCCGGTTCCTGCACATAGACCAGCCGAAACGGAGTGCCGGTGTCCCGCAGGCGCTCGCAGGCCTGGACCAGTTCCGAGAGCTGATAGGCGCCATTGGCGATTAACAGCAGCGGGGTGCCTTCTGACAGGTCCTCGTCCACCACATGGGCACCGGCCCGGGCCAGGTTGCGGGCCTCTTCTTCCGTGAAAATGCAGGGTCGGTCCCGCTTGGGAACTACCATGCAGGCGAGCTGGCCGCGGCTGCCATAGATCTGCGGCAGCAGGGCCAGGGTGCTGTTGTAGTCGGCGGGGAACACAACCCGGACCATGTCGTTCATCTCACCCAGCAGGGCTTCGCAGAAGGTGGTGTCCTGGTGAGACTGCTCGTTTTTACCGTTTTCCCAGGTATGTGAGGTGGCCACCACCGGAAACCCGAGCCAGCGAGCGGGCCGTCCCAGCTCTTTCTGATGGCGGGCGAAGATGATTTCCTGGCGGATGGCCCCCAGCATCTTGACGCAGAATGCCTCGTAGCTGGCCACGAGGTTGAGCCCGCCCTTGTTGCCAAGACAGGCCGAGACCACCGCTTCCTCGTTCAGTGCGGTGATGACCTTGCCGTGGACCGCTTCGGTATCAATCTCCGGATCGTCAACCCGATGACGCAGGCTGTGCAGGATGCCGGTGAGCCGGTTACTGGCCAGCTCATCGGGGTTTCCGACCCGCGGGCGCAACTGCGGGTTGGCGGCGACCAGAGCCTGGAAGAACTCGTCCACTGCCAGCATCGGGGAGCAGGTTTCACGCCGGGGCGACAGGGAAGGTATCGCCGGGGCTGCGGGGTTGCGCAGGGCCAGGGGATGATCTTTTTCCCGGGGGCGTTGCTGGCGCTGATGATTGTTCAGGGTGGCAATGGCTGCCTGCAACTCGGCCTCGGGTACATGCAGCTGGCTGGCGTGCTCGTTAAACAGGTCCCGGGCCCGGGTATCCAACCGGGGGTTGCCGGGCAGGGGCAGGTTGTGGGAGGCGTTGCTGCCAGCCCCGTAAAAGCCGTATCCCTTGGTGGTCTCGGCGATACCGTAGGGAATGGGCAACGGATATTCCCGCAGGCCCTGGTGGTACTCGCGACTGGATTTTTTCAGGCGCTGTTCCATGGTGAACAGGGTGCACACGAACGCTGCCGGATCGCGGCCGTCGAACCGGATGGGATCAAAGTTGTTGCGCCGCAGATGGGTCATAAAACCTTCCAGACCGGCGCGAGTGCCCAGCTCGGTGCGCTGTTCGATACGACGTCCGTTGGCAATCATTACCGGCAGCGGCAGGCCGCTGTCTTCTACCCGCCACCAGCGGGCGGCCCAGTCACTGCCCCGTTGTTCTTCTGCCGCCCCGTCGGATAGAAAGGCCACCAGCGATTCCCCCGGCAGAGGCATGTGCACGTACTGCAGCTCCGCAAAGCCAAGGTAGCCGCCTTCGCTGATACCTCCGGCGGTGTAGGGGTTCGCATGGCTGCCCAGAGGCGCCTCGGTACGGCCGTCGGCCTGCTGCTGGTAGCTGTAGAAGTCTGCCACCAGATGATCCAGCCCGCCTGGTCCTCCATAACGGGCGGCCTGCTCCGGGTTCAGGTTACCGGTCAGCACGTTCAGGGCGTCAATGGCGGCGACGCAGTGTCCCTGTCCCATCAGCCAGCTGCGGGTTTCTCCGGTGAGGGCGTTAAGGGCGAGGTAGGCGGCGTAACCCGGCACCATATTGAGCGCGCCGCCGGTATGGCCTTCTGGCCGGGCTTTGAAATCGGCGGCGGACAACGGCGATCCATCCAGCCGTACCCGGTCGGCATAGGTCATATGGGCCACCAGCCACAAGCCCGCGCTGGTCAGATAATCCAGCGCCGTGAGTATCTGATACACCGAGGCAGCGTCCGGTTGCTTTCCTTCCGCCACCAGCTGGGAGGCCAGGTTGAGCACCTGATGCTGGGTGTCCGGCAAATGGCGAATCACACCGTACCCCCGGCGCCAGTGATCGAACGCAGGCTCTCGGGCCGCAATCTGATCCAGTAACTGTAAGTCGGCAAAGGGTCGGTTCATGGAGTGCCTCCGGTGCGCAGTAAAAGTCCAGCCTGATGGCAGTGTAGCGTCGGATGCCTGGCCATGAGTTGACCTGTATCAGAGAGAGGCCGGACCTGATTTTCGCTATCATGGATGAATCTGAAACAGGGCTGTCAGCCCGGTTGCGTTACCCGCTTACAGGAGGCAGTAATGATTCATCTGTTCACCACCGGTGGCACCATCGACAAGGTTTACCACGATGCCAACAGTGAGTTTGAGGTGGGGGATAGCTTGTTGCCGGAGCTGCTGGCAGAGGCCAACGTCACCACGCCCTGGCAGATCACTGAACTGTGCCGCAAGGACAGTCTTGAGCTGACCGACCACGATCGGGCCACCATCCGCGCCGCGGTCGGTGCCTGTTCGGAACAACGGGTGGTGATTACCCACGGTACCGACACCATGGATCAGACCGCCGTTGCCCTCAGCGATATCCGCGACAAGGTGATTGTGCTGTTCGGCGCCATGCAACCGGCCAGGATGCGGCGCAGCGACGCAGTGTTCA
>CAYMQO010000352.1:0-2872 GCA_964392405.1 uncultured Marinobacter sp. | reverse complement strand
GCTGACGCTGGAAGCCCAGCTGGAAGCGCGTGCGCTGATGATGTCCACCAACAACGTGCTGTCACCGGCCAACGGCGAGCCCATCATTGTGCCATCCCAGGACGTGGTCCTGGGGCTGTACTACATGACTCGTGAGCGCAAGAACGCCCTCGGTGAAGGCCGGGTGTTCGCTGACGTCAAAGAAGTGCATCGTGCTTACGGTGCGGGTGCCGTTGACCTGCAGGCGAAGATTCGTGTCCGTGTCAATGAAGTCACCTACGACGAGCATCATGAACTCAAGACCGAGAGCGTGATTGTCGATACCGTGGTTGGCCGTGCGCTGCTGTTTGACATCGTACCGGACGGCCTGTCCTACGATATCGTCAACCGGCCGATGACCAAGAAGGCCATCTCCAACCTGATTAACAGCTGTTACCGGGTTGCTGGCCTGAAAGACACGGTAATCTTTGCCGACCAGCTGATGTATATGGGCTTCCATTACGCCACGGTCTCTGGCACCTCCATTGGCTTTAACGACTTCGAGATTCCTCCCGAGAAGTACGAGCTGGTGGACGCCGCGACCGAGGAAGTGAAAGAGATCGAGTCCCAGTTCGCGTCCGGTCTGCTGACCCAGGGTGAGAAGTACAACAAGGTCATCGATATCTGGTCCCGGGCTAACGACAAGGTCTCCAAGGCCATGATGGATCGTCTGTCCCAGGAGCAGGTGGTTGATGCCGACGGCAATCCGGTGTTCGGTGAAGACGGCGAGCCGGTCATGCAGGAGTCGTTCAACTCTGTCTACATGATGGCAGATTCCGGCGCCCGGGGTTCCCCCGCGCAGATCCGTCAGCTCGCCGGTATGCGGGGCCTGATGGCGAAGCCGGACGGTTCCATCATCGAAACGCCAATTACCGCGAACTTCCGCGAAGGGCTTAACGTACTTCAGTACTTTATCTCGACCCACGGTGCCCGTAAGGGTCTGGCGGATACGGCGCTCAAGACCGCGAACTCCGGTTACCTGACCCGTCGTCTGGTAGACGTTTCCCAGGACCTGGTGGTTACCGAGACCGACTGTGGTACCGAGGAAGGTCTGTTGATGACGCCGCACATCGAAGGCGGCGACGTTGTCGTGCCGCTGGGCGATCGTGTGTTGGGCCGTGTCACGGCCCGGGATGCCTTCACCCCGACCGACAAGGAAAATGCGGTGGTTCCGGCCGGCACTCTGCTGGACGAGAAGACCATCGAAACCATTGAGCGCGCTGGTGTTGACGAGGTATGGGTACGTTCTACCATTACCTGTGAAGCGCGCCATGGTGTCTGTGCGAATTGCTATGGCCGCGACCTGGCCCGTGGTCACCTGGTGAACGTGGGTGAAGCGGTAGGTGTAATCGCTGCGCAGTCCATCGGTGAGCCCGGAACCCAACTGACCATGCGTACGTTCCACATCGGGGGTGCGGCAAGCCGGGCGTCTGCGGTGGACAGCATCCAGGTCAAGCATGGCGGTGAAATTCGTCTGCACAACATGAAGTCCATCCAGAAGAGCGATGGAACCCTGGTGGTTGTTTCCCGTTCATCTGCGCTGGCTGTGGCCGATGAGCAGGGTCGTGAGCGTGAGTGGTACAAGCTGCCATACGGTGCCATGTTGTCCGTGAAGCACGGCGATAAGGTGGATGCCGGCGCTGTCGTTGCCAAGTGGGACCCGCACACGCACCCGATCATCGCAGACGCGGTTGGTACGGCGAACTTCGTGGGCATGGACCAGGGTATTACGGTTCGCACCCAGACTGATGAACTGACCGGCCTGTCCACTATCCAGGTGATCGATCCGAAAGATCGTCCGGCAGCCGGTAAGGACCTCCGTCCGGCTATCGAACTTCTGGACGAGAAAGGTGAAGCGCTGACGCTGCCAGGGGGTGCGCCTGCGCACTACTTCCTGCCCGCGGACGCACTGATTACCCTGGCTGACGGTGCCAAGGTGGAAGTGGGCGATGTGGTCGCCCGGATCCCACAGGAAAGCTCGAAGACCCGGGACATCACCGGGGGTCTGCCACGAGTGGCAGACCTGTTCGAGGCCCGTCGTCCGAAAGAGCCGTCCATTCTGGCGGAAATCACCGGTATGGTGTCTTTCGGCAAGGAGACAAAGGGCAAGAAGCGTTTGATCATCACTCCGCAGGACGGTGATCCGTACGAGGTGCTGATTCCGAAGTGGCGTCAGCTCAACGTATTCGAGGGTGAAACAGTAGAGAAGGGCGAGGTCATCTCCGATGGTCCGTCCAATCCTCATGACATCCTCCGCCTGCTGGGCGTGGTAGAACTGGCGAAGTACATCACCAACGAAATTCAGGACGTCTACCGTCTGCAGGGTGTTGTCATCAACGATAAGCATATCGAAGTTATCGTTCGTCAGATGCTGCGCAAGGTGGAGATCACCGATGCCGGTGAGACCACGCTGCTGGCGGGTGACCAGGTGGAGTATCACCACTTCCTGGAAGAGAATGAGAAGGCCATTGCTGCCGACAAGCAGCCGGCCAGGGGTGAGCGTCAGTTGTTGGGTATTACCAAGGCGTCGCTGGCCACCGAATCATTCATCTCGGCGGCTTCGTTCCAGGAGACCACCCGTGTTCTCACAGAGGGTGCGGTCACAGTTAAGCGTGACTACCTGCGCGGTCTGAAGGAAAACGTTGTGGTTGGGCGCCTGATTCCGGCGGGTACCGGACTGGCATATCACAGCGAACGGCGGCGCAAGCGGGAGCTCGAAGAGCAGGGCGTTACCGCAGAAGACGTGGTAGAAGCGCTGAGCGCAGAACTGAACCGGGGCGAGTAGCCTGGTCGGTAGGCCCCCCCGGGAACTACGGATCCCGGGGTGGTTAAAAAGGCATCAGTCATCTTGACT
>CAYMQO010000351.1:1101-2902 GCA_964392405.1 uncultured Marinobacter sp. | reverse complement strand
GCGCGCCGAACACTTCGAGGGCGCGGTTGACGATTTCTATGGCTCGATCTACCCCGGCGCAGAAGCCACGGGGGTTAGCTAGTCTGATTTGCATGCTGAACCGCTTTAATTGGACCTGGTTACCTGGGAGCATGGCTCCTTCACGCCGAAACCCTCTGACGTTCGATTGCCTGCTGGCGGTTAAACCCCCCGACTTTTGGCCGGTCTCAGCTTAATGGGTCGTCGCCACCGGCTCAACGTCAATAATTTCCACCTCGAACACCAGTGTACGCCCCGCCAGCGGATGATTGAAGTCAACGTCCACCTGGTCGCCTTCCACGCGGCTGACCACGCCGGGCAACTCGGTCTGGCGGGCGTCGGCGAAGGAGATCATGACGCCAGGCTCAAGCACCATGTCAGCGCTGAATTCGTGGCGCTTGAAGGTCTGGACATTACTGGGGTTGTGCTGGCCGAAGCCTTTCTCCGGTGGAACCTCAAAGGCTTCCCGGTCGCCGGCTTTGAGGCCCATCAGATAGGCTTCGAAGTTCTCCGGTAAATTTTCATCACCGATTTCAAGGGTCGCCGGCTCCTTGTCGAAGGTGGAATCGATGACCTGGCCGTCGGGAAATTTCAGGGCGAAGTGGAGGGTAACCCGGGTGCCCTGGTCGATGGGTAGTTCTTTCATGATTATCCGTCGCTCCCGTCCGCGGCTTTGGGGTCAGACTTGCGGAACATGTCGAGTATCATCATTCCGGCGCCGATGGTGATGGCACTGTCCGCCAGATTGAAGGCCGGGAAGTGCCAGTCCCGCCAGTAAAAGTGTAGAAAGTCTACCACGTATCCATGGACAACCCGATCGTAGACATTACCGATAGCGCCGCCGAGAATCAGGGCGATGGCGATGGCCACCCAGGTCTCGTGTCGCTTGAGCCCTTTCAGCCAATACACCAGCACGACGCTGACGATAAGCGCCAGCCCCACAAAGAACCCGCGCTGCCAGCCGGCGGCATCCGCCAGAAAGCTGAACGCCGCGCCGGTGTTGTGCAGCAGGGTGAGGTTGAACATGGGGACCACCGGTACAGGCTGACCATAACTCAGCATGGCGGTCGCCATGGCCTTGGTGCCCAAGTCCAGCGCGATGACGGCGACGGCCAGCCACAGCCATTTCAACTTGGTACCGGCCTGTTCCCGGGTCATGGCGGTTTCCATCAGCTTCGGGTCCGGTCAGGCAAAGGCGCGGGTTTCACCCGGGCCTTCGACGTTGTCTACGCAGCGGCCGCACAGGTCGACGTACTTGTCGTGCTGGCCAACGTCTTCCCGGTGATGCCAGCAGCGCTCGCACTTGGCGTGGGCGGTGGGTGTGACCCTGACCTTCAGCCCATCGTAGCCGGTCTGCTCAGCCCCTTCCGCCTCAGCACCGGGCCGCACGGTGGCCTCTGAGGTGATCAGCACGAAGCGGAGCTCTTCGCCAAGATGTTGCAGCCGGTCCGCCAGCTCGCCGTCACAGTAGAGGGTGACTTCTGCACTGAGAGAGCCCTTGATTTCCCCTCTGGCCCGGGCATCTTCCAGGCACTTGTTGACGGCTTCCTTGACGCTGTAGAGCTCGCGCCAGTAGTTGCGGCCCAGCTCTGCATCGTCCGGCAATGCGGTCAGACCTTCGTACCAGGTCTCATAGAACACCGTCTCGCCCCGCTCGCCGGGCAGGTGTTGCCAGATTTCGTCTGCAGTGAAGCTCAGGATGGGCGCGATCCAGCGCACCAGGGCTTCAGCCAACTGAAACAGAGCGGTCTGGCAGGACCGGCGTGCCAGGCTGTCCGCCGGG
>CAYMQO010000351.1:0-1091 GCA_964392405.1 uncultured Marinobacter sp. | reverse complement strand
GTGTACTGGCGGTCCTTGATGATGTCCAGGTAGAAGCCACCCAGGGTGGCTTCACAGAAGTTGTAGACTTTCTGGTAGATCCGCAGGAAGGCGTAGTTGCTATAGTCTTCGTTCAGCTCATTCTGCAGCTGAAGCGCGCGATCAACCATCCAGCGGTCCAGCGCGATCATGTCCTCTGGCGCAACCCTGTGTTGGGCAGGGTCGAAGCCGGTGAGGTTGCTCAGCAGGAAGCGGGCGGTATTCCGGATACGCCGGTAACCGTCGGCCGTCTGACGCAGAATGTCCTTGGAGACGGTCATTTCGCCGCTGTAATCGGTGGCGGATACCCAGAGCCGCAGGATGTCGGCACCCAGCTCGTTCATGACTTCCTGGGGCGCAATCACGTTGCCCAGTGACTTGGACATCTTGCGGCCATTGCCATCCACAGTGAAACCGTGGGTCAGCACCTGCCGGTAGGGCGCAACGCCGTTCATGGCGATAGACGTTTTCAGGGAGGACTGGAACCAGCCCCGGTGCTGGTCAGAGCCTTCCAGATACATGTCTGCCGGGAACTGGCCCAGCTCCGGACGGGGGCGCAACACGGAGTCGTGGGTCACGCCGGAGTCGAACCACACATCGAGGGTGTCGGTGACCTTCTCATAACGGTCAGCGTCGGCGCCCAGCATGTCGTTGATGTCCAGCTCGTACCAGGCATCAATGCCGTCTTTTTCAATGGCCTGAGCGGCTTTCTCGATCAGGGCCTGGGTGTCCGGGTGCAGCTCCTGGGTCTCTTTATTGACGAACAGCGTGATGGGCACGCCCCAGGTTCGCTGCCGGGAGATACACCAGTCCGGGCTCTGTTCGAACATGGCTTCGATCCGGTTCTGCCCCCAGGAAGGCACCCAGCGCACGCCTTTGATGGCTTCCAGGGCGTCGGCGCGGAGATTTTTCTTCTCCATGCTGATAAACCATTGCGGCGTTGCCCGGTAGATCAGCGGTGTTTTGGTCCGCCAGCAATGGGGATAGCTGTGCCGGAACTTTTCCGTATGTACCAGTTTGCCTTCCCGCTCAAGGGCGGCACAGACTGGCTCGTCAGCCTTGTACACGTGAAC
>CAYMQO010000350.1:0-2903 GCA_964392405.1 uncultured Marinobacter sp. | reverse complement strand
CAGAACTCCACGACCGCATCCCGGAAGCCGGGGTGGGCCACGTTATGCCAGGAGTGGGTCAGTACCGGTTCGAACCCGCGTACCAGCTTGTGTTCACCCTGGGCGCCAGCATCGAACCGTTGCAGGCCTTCTGCGATGGTCAGATCAATGCCCTGGTAATAGCAGGTTTCGAAATGCAGATGGCTGTAGTCGTCAAGGCAGCCCCAGTAGCGCCCGTACAGGGTCTGGTCCCCGACAATAAACAGCGCGGCTGCGATGCGCCGGCCCTCGTGGACGGCGGTTATGATCCGAAACCCCCGGCCCAGCCGGTCTGCGAGCATGCGGAAGCTGGCCAGGTTCAGATAGGGCGGCATGCCCCGCTTGAGGTAGGTGGCCTGGTAGAACAGGAAGAAGTCGTCCAGCACGTCATCTGGTATGTGGTCGCCTGACCAGTGTTCGAACCGGATACCCTGTTCCGCCACCAGGCGGCGCTCCCGTCTGAGGGACTTGCGCTTGCGGGAGGTGAGCGTCGCCAGAAAGTCTTCAAAGGTCCGGTAACCCTTGTTGTACCAGTGAAACTGGCAGCCTATGCGTTGGAGGCTTCCGGGTAGCTCCAGCAGGGCCTGGTCGGCCGGGTCCGGAAACAGGAGGTGCCAGGAGTGCACTCCCAGTGCCGGCATCAGTCCATCCAGCGCCTGATGGATCTGTTCCGGTGACAGGCGCTCACGAGTCTCCTCGCTGATAAGCAGCCGGCGGCCCTGACTGGGAGTAAAAGGTATGGCGATAAGAAGCTTGGGGTAATAAGCCACCCCGTGGCGCTGCCAGGCGTCGGCCCATGCCCAGTCAAACACATACTCACCCATGGAGTGAGTCTTCCGGTAGGCGGGTGCGACGCCGATCCACTGACCGTCCAGATAGAGCTTCAGATGGCAGGGTTGCCACCCGGTTTTTGCGCACACAGCGCCACTGGCTTCCAAGGCCTCCAGAAAGTCATAGCTGATCAGCGGGTCCGAGGTGCCCGCGAACTGCTGCCAGGCATCGCGGCCGATATGGCTGATTCGGTTTGTGGTCAGTATATCGAAGCCCCGGGGGGCGGGATGTTCGGTCATTGCTCAGGCCAACACGAGGGGACAGCTACCCCGGAAACGCCAGCTGGTGCTGTAGTTTTCCCGGGGTAGCCGCGTGGAATGTCAGCCTACTTTACGACAAGCTCTGAGACAGTTCATTGTTTCTGCTGGTTTTGGCAGCGCTCCTTCATGGCCTCGAGGCGCTGCTTGTGCTTTTCATGGCGCTCGGCCTGAATCTCGTCCCAGATTTCACGCTGCTCATCCGTCAGTTGCAGGCGTTCCGCCACCTCTTCATGGTGCTTTTGTGCTTTTTCGCGAAACTGATCGCGTTTGTGCTCCCAGTCTCCGCTTTCCAGTTTTTCGCAGAGGGAGGCGCGGTCCATCTTGTGTTTATGATGGGTTCCGCGGTCGTGGTGGTCCGCGAGTGCAAAGGGGCTGGCCAGCATCAGGGCTGAGACCAGGGCGGCAGTCAGTGGAAGGGTTCGGGTTGGTCGTTTCATGGTAGTGCTCCTTTCTGATAAAGCGGACCCATGTCCGCACAGGTACTGAAAGCAGCATAGTCCCTTGCGTGTAAGTTCCTGTCAGATCATAGTAAAAGATCCGTAAAGGGCGCCACCGCAAAGGCAGCGCTGATAGGATTAAAGACGATTATCGCCAAGGGAGAGTGCCCGATGCAGAACCGGGTATTGCTGGTAGAAGACGATGAAGAACTTCGGGTCCTGCTGGCCCGGTATCTGACCGGACAGGGGTTTGAGGTACGGGAAGCCGCCAACGGTCGCGATGGCCTGACGCTGGCGGCCGAAGGTCTGACGGACATCGTGGTGCTTGATATCATGTTGCCAGACATCTCGGGCCTGGAGGTGCTGCGGGAGCTGCGCATGAAAAACCACCTGCCGGTCATACTACTGACCGCCCGGGGGGATGAAACCGACCGTATTGTCGGATTTGAGGTGGGTGCCGATGACTACATCCCCAAACCCTGCAATCCCCGGGAGCTGGTGGCGCGGATTCAGGCCGTGCTGCGCCGGATCGCCTGGGACAGTCAGACGGAAGTGGGGGCTGACCGGGTTTTCGGCGATCTGCGGGTGGAGCCGGAACAGCGGCGGGTTTACCTCCGGGACGAACCGGTCGAGCTGACCGCCACGGAATATGAAGTGTTGCAGGTATTGCTGGCCCATGCCGGTAATGTCGTCCGCAAGACCGACCTGATGCAGTGGGCCCTTGGCCGGCGCCTGGCGGCCTATGACCGGACCCTGGATATGCATATCAGTAATCTGCGCCGCAAGCTGGGCCCGGAGGAGCCATCCCGCATCGAAACGGTGCGGGGGCTGGGGTACAGCTACCGGGTGACCGGATCGCCTTTGCCTGTCTCAACTGAGCCGGAGTAATACTTGGACACCATTGGGAAACGTACCATGATCCTGCCGCTGTTCTGGCGGATTTTTCTGCTGATCTGGCTGGCACTGGCGGCCGCCGTCGTATTGAGCAATCTGGTCACCCGTGAACTGCTGGACCGGGAACGGGAGGCCATCGAACAGCTGGAAGGCCTGCGGGATGTAGCAGTGGAAGCGGCCCGCCTGCGGCAGGAAGAAGATCGCGGGACGTTCTGGCGTTACCTGCGATCCCAGGGGGAACAGATGGACCTGCACCTGATGCTGGTGGATGTGGATGAGGCCCGCCAGCAGCTGCCGGATTCGGTGCGGGAACGCATGAGGTCCTGGTACCATCGCAAGCCGGCGGTGATTGAGATCAGTGACAATCAGCGGCTGGTCGCCTGGCCCCGTTCTGACCGCGCCGGACGAGTGTCGCCGGCGGTCGCCCGGTCACTGGAACTGGCCCTGGGCGTTATCCTGCTGA
>CAYMQO010000349.1:0-2904 GCA_964392405.1 uncultured Marinobacter sp. | reverse complement strand
TTGTCAGCCGCCATGGCGCCTCCTGCAGAAAACCACCGGCGGCGTCAAAAAGGCGACACTTTTCCCCATGCAGACTTCTAGTTGTGGAGCCACGACGTCGTACCCTCCTGAAGATCCTGCAACAACCGCCGGTAGGCCCGTACCCCCTGACTGTCCGGCGACAGCTCAGACGGAACCACGCCGTGCTGGCTGGCATCCCGGAACCGGGTGTCTACGGGAATCATGAAGCGCCAGAGCATTTCCGGATAGCGCCGCCGTAACTCGTTCAGACTCTTGACCGACGCCTGGGTCCGTTTGTCATAAAGGGTCGGCACGATGGTGTATTCCAGCTGGCTTTTCTGGGAGCGGGTAATCATCTGCAGGGTGTGCAGCATGCGCTCCAGTCCCTTCAGCGCCAAAAACTCCGTCTGCACCGGCACGATAAGATGCTGGGCGGCCGCCAGCGCGTTCACCATCAGTACGCCGAGGGAGGGCGTGTTATCCAGCAACACATAGTCAAAGTCGTCCCAGAGGCGGGCCAGTGCCCGGGAGACAATCAGCCCCATACCTTCCACACCCACCATCCGGCGTTCCAGGGTAGCCAGCGCACTACTGGCGGGCAGCAGGGACAGATTGCGGCAACGGGTATCGGTGATCAACTGGGCCGGGAGGTCTTCAGGCACCTTCCCGCCATGCTGGAAAAGATCAAATACGCTGTGGGCAAGGTTGTCAGGATCGTACCCGAACCAGCTGGTCAATGAGCCGTGGGGATCCAGGTCCGCCACCAGCACCCGGTGGCCCTGCTCCGCCAACAAACCGCCAAGGGTCACAACCGAAGTTGTTTTACCTACGCCCCCTTTTTGATTCGCTACTGCCCAAATTCGCACTATGGCTTCTCCTGCTGCTTACCGGCTCTGTCGGGGTGCCGGACATGGCTTACCGGCAACCGGTTGCCGCGTTAGCGGCGAATCCCGGTGAAAACCTGACTTTCACGGCAGTGATACAGTTTTCGTGCCACCACGGGCGCCACATCGGCTGTCCCAGGCTAAACCCGGTCACTCAGGGCGCGCGGACGGCGCCGCGTATGGCGGCATCCCGGGAGATCAGGATGACGACCCTGCGATTCCGGCGCCGGCCCTCGTCGGTATCATTACGGGCCACCGGCTGATACGCCCCGTAACCGATCGCTGCCATGCGCGCGGGATCCACACCCTCACTGGCCAGCATACGAACCACGGCTGACGCCCGGGCGCTGGATAGCTCCCAGTTGGAGGGAAAGCGACTGGTACGGATCGGACGATCGTCGGTGAAGCCTTCGACCCGGATCGCGTTGTCCCGGCCGCGCAGTATCGCCGCCACCTGGTCCATCACCGGAAAGGCATCGTAGTGGGGCTCGGCTTCGCCACTGCCAAACAGCAGGCTGTCTCTCATGCTCAGTGCCAGCCACTGGTCACTGACACTGAGGCTGATAACGCCCTGCTCTATCTGACCTTCGAAAGCCTCCGCCAACTGGCCGGCCATCGCCTGCAGGGCTTCACTGCGGCGGGCCTGCTCCCGCACCGTCGTGGAAACCTCGGGGGCCGGCGCCACCGGCGGTGGAATCACTGGCTCCAGCTCCTGCGTGGACAGGGCTGGCTCTTCGCCGGGTGAAACGGCGGTCACCGAGCGCTGCGGTGCGTTGAACACCCCGGTAAGGGTTTCTGACAGTACCTTGTATTTGCCTTCGTTAACGGAAGAGACGGAGTACATCACCACGAAAAAAGCAAACAGCAGGGTGATGAAATCCGCGTAGGAGACCAGCCAGCGCTCCCGGTTGCCCGTGGCTTCAATCCGGCGCGAACGGCGTCTCATGGCGTACGCTGGCTCATGGCTGTTGGCCGGCTCATGGCTGCAGGAACCCCCGTAAACGCATCTCGATGGAACGGGGGTTCTCACCCTCGGCGATGGCGATGATGCCGTCGATCATCATGTCTTCGTAACGGGCCCGCCGGCGGACGATTTCCCGCATCTTGTTGGCCACCGGGAAGAACAACAGGTTGGCAAGGGCCACACCGTAAATGGTTGCAACGAAAGCGGTGGCGATTCCTGTACCCAGGGTTGCCGGATCGGTCAGGTTCGTCATCACCTGGATCAGGCCCATGACAGCACCGATAATGCCGATGGTGGGCGAATACCCCCCCATGGCGTCGAACACCTGGGCGGCTTCCAGATCCCGCTCTTCCCGGGACTCCAGGTCCACTTCCAGCACGCTGCGGATGGTTTCGGTCTCGGCGCCGTCCACCAGCAGCTGCAGGCCTTTGCGGGCAAAGGGCTCTGGCTCTTTCTCAGCGATACGCTCCAGCCCCAGAAGCCCTTCCTTGCGGGCCTTGACGCTCCAGTCCATGACCTTGCCGAGCCCTTCTTCCACATCGATAAAGGGCGGGAAAAGCACCCAGCGGGCCAGACGGAAAGCCCGGCGCAGGAGCCCGGCTGACGTCTGCAGTAATGTCGCAGCCAGAGTCCCGCCGACCACAATCAGGGCCGCTGGCAGATTGAACAGGGAGGCGACCGTGCCGCCCTCCAGCAGATTGCCCCCCAGCAGTGCCGCAAAGGCCAGGATAATGCCCAGCAGGCTGAGGATATCCATTACTGCACCCCTTCGATCAGGCGGGGTCCTACCTCATCCAGGGATAGAATTTCATCACTCAGCCCGGCGCGGGCCACGGCCATGGGCATGCCGTAGATGACGGAAGACTGCTCATCCTGGGACCAGACGACCGAGCCGGACTGCTTCATCATGCGGCAACCTTCGCGACCATCAGCGCCCATACCGGTAAGGATCACACCCAGGGTCTTGCCGGGAAAACTGCGGGCCAGGGAGCCGAAAGTGACATCCACACTGGGCTTGTAATTGAGCCGGTCGTCACCGGGCAGAATCCGTACCCG
>CAYMQO010000348.1:0-2913 GCA_964392405.1 uncultured Marinobacter sp. | reverse complement strand
CGGGTTGCGATACGAAGAGTACGTTTTGCCATGATATCCAGAATTCTTGAACGGTAAGAATGGGTGGCTGTACGGCAGCTGCAAAATCCATACAGAACGTAGTACAAGCCTAACGCGCCGGGTGCGAAAAGTCCCGTCCCGTCGTGGTCGGGGATCTACAGCTCCCGCAGTCGCTGCCGAACCGGCGCAACATGGCGACGGCTGACGGCCAGGGCTTCGGTGACACCGGATAGCCGGAGCTGGAAGCTGCCATCCTCCAGCCGTTCCAGGGAGCGGACAAAACGGATGCCAACCAGGGTATTGCGGTGGATACGCAGCAACTGTTCAGGAAAGCGCTGTTCCAGTGCCCTGAGGCTGAGATCGGTGAGCGTCTGACCCTGGTCGTGGTGGAGGGTGACATATTTCTGGTCGGCTTCGCAGTGGGTCACCCGCGTCATGTCGACCAGCTCGGTACCCCGTGCGCTGGTGACCGGCAGGTGGTGGGACTCCTCATCGTCACGCTGTCGAAGCGCGCGCAGTTGAGCCCGGTTCAGGCGCTCGGCCCGCTTCAGGGCCTCCGCCAGAGCCTGCTGGCGGACGGGTTTGAGCAGATAGGCCGCAGCCTGTACCTCAAAGGCGCGGATCGCGTACTCATCGTAAGCGGTGCAGAAGATTACGGCGGGAGGATCACGGCGAGCGGACAACTGTTCCGCAACCGCCAGGCCATCGCCACCGGGCATGTGGATGTCCAGCAGCACCACATCCGGATGATATTCGGCCACCGCTGCCAAGGTCTGGTCGCCGGTAGCAGCTTCGGCGGTTACCCGGTAGCCGTCCAGCTGCTCAACCATACGCGTCAGCCGTTCCCGGGCCAAGGGTTCATCGTCGGCAACCAGTACATGGCGATGGGTCATCGGTTTGCTCCCAGGGTTTGCCAGGGCAGCCGCAGGGTGACGGTCAGGCGGTCATCCTGTTGGCTGAGCTTGAGGACCGCAGTCTCACCAAACAGGGCCTGCACCCGGGCCTGGATATTATCCATGGCAACCCGGTTGCCGTGATGGCGCTGGGCAGCTTCGTCCGGCTTCGGGTTTTGGATCAGCAGGTAAACGTACTGGCCGGTACGCTGACTTTCAATGACTACGGTGCCGCCTTCAGGCCGGGGCTGAATGCCGTGGTAGATGGCGTTTTCCACCAGTGGCTGAAGGGTGAGGGGCGGAATGGCCTGGCGATTCAGTGCATCGTCGGTACGCCAGTCGATTTTCAGGCGATCCCCCAGGCGTAATTGCTCCAGCGCCAGATAGCGGCGGCAAAGGGCCAGTTCTTCTTCCAACGACACCAGCTGTTCACTGGTGTTCAGGGATGCACGGAACAGTTCTGACAGGTCCAGTACCGCATCTTCCGCCTGTTCCGGGCGGGTGCTGATCAGACTGGCGATAGTGTTCATGCTGTTGAACAGAAAATGAGGGTGGATGCGTGCCTGCAGGGCGGTCAGCCGATAGCTCATCTCCGCCTGTTTCTGGTGCCGCCACTGGTGCTGCAGATAAAAGTAGCGGAGCACCATGAGGGTTGCGAGCACGGCGATGACCAGGCTCTTGCCGGTGGCCTGCAACTGGCTGGCCGGATCATCTGGATAGAGGAAGTCGTTTGCCAGCATGGTGAACAGCAGGACATCCAGCACCACCAGGCCGACCATGGCGATGGTGGCATGACTGGTGGCCAGCCGGGCCAGCCAGGGGCGAGCGAGACAGATCAGCGCCGCGCTGGTGAGCACCGTCCACTGGGCCAGTAGTGATACCAGCCCGAAATAGTTCCATTCAATCCACTGGCCCCGGGCGTGGGCCATCGCCAGCAACAGGACCAGCAGCTCACTGCCGATCACCAGCAGGAATACCGACCGCACCCGGCACAGGTCCGGCACAAAGAACCCGGGCGTGCCTGTGCCGGACTCATCCGGACCCGGGGTTTGACGACGGCCAGCTGTCATTGGCGTGAGAGTCCTCACAGGGGTGTTATAATCCGCACACATTTTTCGCGCCCGCACCATTCTGCCGGGCAGTCAGCAGGAAAGATACACCATGACCGATCCGAACAAGAGTTCCGAAAAGCCCTGGGGCGGCCGTTTCAGCGAGCCAACCGATGCATTTGTGGAGAAGTTCACGGCTTCTGTGGGTTTTGACCAGCGTCTTTACCACCACGATATCCGCGGCTCGATCGCCCACGCCACCATGCTGGCAGAGGTCGGCGTGCTGACCCAGGACGAGAAGGAGCAGATTATCGACGGCCTGGAGGCCGTGCGTGAGGAAATCGAACGGGGCGAGTTCCCCTGGTCGGTCAGCCTCGAAGACGTCCATATGAATATTGAGGCCCGGCTGACGGATCGTATCGGCATTACCGGCAAAAAGCTCCACACCGGCCGCAGCCGTAACGATCAGGTCGCGACGGATATCCGCCTTTACCTGCGGGACGAGATCGACGTGATCGCCGAAGAGCTGAGCCGGCTGCGCCTTGGCCTGCTGGACCTGGCAGAGCGGGAAGCAGACATCATCATGCCCGGCTTTACCCATCTGCAGACCGCCCAGCCGGTCACCTTCGGCCACCATCTGCTGGCCTGGGCCGAGATGCTGGAGCGGGATGCGGAGCGCCTGCAGGACTGCCGCAAGCGGGTCAACATCATGCCGCTGGGGGCAGCCGCGCTGGCGGGTACGACCTATCCCATTGATCGGGCGCTGACCGCGCGGTTACTGGGCTTTGACCGGCCGACGGAAAATTCCCTGGACTCGGTGAGTGACCGGGACTTTGCCATCGAATTCTGTAGCTTTGCGGCCCTGTTGATGACGCACCTGTCCCGGTTCAGTGAAGAGCTGGTGCTGTGGACCTCGGCCCAGTTCGACTTTATTGATCTGCCGGACCGCTTCTGCACCGGATCGTCCATCA
>CAYMQO010000347.1:0-2914 GCA_964392405.1 uncultured Marinobacter sp. | reverse complement strand
ACTCGTAGCCTTCGGCCCGCAACTGGTCCCGCAGTTCCTGATAGTTCTCAATAATGCCGTTGTGGACGATCGCCAGACGCTCGCCGGACATATGGGGATGGGCGTTTACCTGAGAGGGCTCTCCGTGGGTAGCCCACCGGCAGTTCTTTCTCATGGGTCGGGCCGGCAATCGGGCGGTTGATGCTGTTGAACCGTCCGCCACTTTCCTGTTCCCATTTCCAGACCTTTGGGGGGGTATAGGTATCACTGCTCATGAACATACCTCAACGTGATTCGGTGTGTGAATGGAGTACCGACCTGCGGTCATCGTAACTAAACAACTATACGTATGGACTATACGTTCAGTCCCACCAATAGCAACTGCCCTCCCGGCCAAGGGCGGTGAAATGCCAGCTCTGACTGACAGCAGTGCCCGCAGCTGCCGCACAGACATGCACCGGCATCAGGTGTTCTTCCCGGGGATGGCAGTAGCGGGCTCCGGGCGCCTGCTCCCAGCTCTGCAGCCGTTGTTCCCTGGCCTCTGCGGAGGGCTCCGCCAGGGTATCCGCCAGCCAGCTCTCAAAAGCCTTGTTGAGGCGCTCGCCCTCCGGGCCATCCTTTTCGAAAAAGGCGCGCATGTTGTGGAAGGAAAAGCCGGAGCCAACAATCATCACACCCTGCTTCCGGAGTCCCTGCAGGCCCTGGCCCAGAGCCAGGTGTTGCTTCGGGTCCAGAGACTCCAGCAGCGATAACTGCAGGCAGGGAATGTCCGCTTCCGGAAATAGCAGCAACGCCGGCACGAAGACACCGTGATCCAGCCCCCGCTCGCCATTCAGGGTCGCGCGGAACCCGGCGCTGTCCAACACACGCCGTAACTCCTGAGCCAGCTCCGGCGCGCCGGGTACCGGGTAAGTCAGTTGGTAGCTTTCCTCGGGAAACCCGTAATAATCGAAATAGAGTTCGGGTGCTGCCGCAGCGGTTATTGCCGGCTCGCTGGTTTCCCAGTGGGCACTGACGAACAACAATGCTTTCGGCGGCTGGGTGAGGGTTCGGAGCTTCTCACGAATCTGACCGAAGGCTTCCACCAGACCGGCGTGGCCAGGATCACCCAGCAAGGGCATGGGCCCACCTCCGTGGGACAGAAACAGCACAGGTTGCATCACCGGCTCCAGAAAACATTCAACAAACCCTGACTTTAGCCGATCGGCCGGGGCCTTCAAGCGAGTGTTTCTGGTGGATATGGGCAGGATTTTTGATGATGCAGGCGCGGCGGCCGGGGCTGTCGTCAGTAACAGGAGTTCGGCGTCGACTCCGGATTGATATCCCCGGCCACTTCCTCCGGATCAATACCATGGCTGACCAGCACCTCCCGCACGAAGTTGACCTGCTCCAGGATCTTGTCGGCCTGGTCCCCGTATTCATAGCGGTTAACCTCCACCGGATTGGGCATGAAGGTGAAGGCGATTTTAAGGGCGTGCAGCGTGTCGTCGTCCATTCTGTGGCTCCCGGAACAAGGCGTTTAACCTAGAATATCGGACTTCACCCACTCTCTGCGAGTGCTGTGGTTCAATGGGAGCAATGGAGCTGATGGCCACGCCTTCGAACATCATCGGAAGAGAATGCTCAATAATGTTTTCTGATTTCAAAAGCCACCTTGCCGGACTCTGGATGCTCCTTTCCGCTGCAGCCTCCGCAGGGGAATTTACTCTGCACTATCAGGATGAAGACGCTTATCTACTAAAAACGCCGGCTCCAGATGAGCTGCAGATTGTCATTGCTTCCGATGGTGCAACGGAACTGAACATCATCAAAGTTCATCAGCTCGCCTGTGCTGAACGGTCGTTTCAGGTACCGGTCATCAAGGGCTATATCGAAACCGGTATCAGCAGCGGCGAGAAACTGGAGTACGTGGTGCTGGAGCAGGAGGGCGGTCACTACACGCCCATCAAATCGATCACGTCTTTCATGGTCGTCGACCGGGAATCCGGAGACAGCCTGGCCAGCCATGTGTTGCCCGACACTGGCCAGGTTATGACTGCGCAACTGTGTGACCACATTCTGAAGCCTACCGAATTTGATCAAGCAATTATTCTGGCAGCGCCCTGAGCACTGATCCTGAATCACCAGGCATGGCATTGAAACCGTGCCCAGTGAGATTACAGAGTCATTATTATGCCCGGCAAGCAATCAGTCGTCGTAGCCGTCATCTTCGTCGTAAACGTTCATCACCTGATTCAGTTCATCCATAAACGGGCGAACTGCTCGCTTGTCGGCGTCCGGCACGCTGCTGAAGTATTGTCTCTGGGTCTCCTGCATCTGCCGGACCTGCGCCTTCATTTCCTCGATCTGTTCCTTCGGGACGCCCGGCATGGATTCCATTTCCTCAATCATGGCGTCCATTTCCGGGTTGGGTTGTTCACTCATCACGGCCAGGTGGGCATTGATCACCCGCAGGAAGGTGTCCATCCATTCATCGACGCCGCTGAATCCGTGTTCGCGGGCCATCGCCGTCACCTTGGCATTGGCCTCCGGATTGTTACGTATAATCGCCATGTCTTCCCTCATGCCGGATTCCATGCTCTCCATGACCAGTTCGGTCGGGTTGCCCTCGCCTCCCATCATCGCCCGCATCATTTTCTCGCGCATTTCCTGCTCACGGGCTTCCCGACGCTCAGCCAGCTCCGGCACCAGCCGTTCAATGTCCTGTTCGAGGGTGTCCGACTCCCCCATCAGGCTGATGACATTCTGTACGTCTTTTTCCGTCAGAGTGCTGGCGGCCAGGGACATGCTCCAGGCCATGAGAACGATAACGAGATAAACAGGGGTTTTCAGGTATTTCACGGGATCTCTCCTTGATTGGTTTGACAGACACGGCATTCACGGGCGGACATCACTTGCCCCCACTTCTGCAGCGTCCTTGGTGGCTATGATGTCA
>CAYMQO010000346.1:0-2925 GCA_964392405.1 uncultured Marinobacter sp. | reverse complement strand
AAGGCCAGCATATGGCCGAGCAGGCCACGGGTTTGTTCTGCGAAGCGGGCTGATGCCGAGGCGACATGCTCAAGGGTACGGGCTAACAGATCATAGAAAGTCAGGGATGTTGTGACGCTCGCTTGGGCGAGTACCGCTGTGTAATGACCGGCGTCTTTCAGCAGAGTGATCAGAGCGGCTGATATTTTTTCTGCCCAATGCGTCGTAAACGAGGCTTCATGGCGTCGTTCATATTCCAGGCGCACGGGAGTATTCAGGTAATCCAGCGAACTCTGGTGCAGGCTTGTCCACTCAGCTGAGTTGGCTGTGTTGAGGTAGCCTGGATTACTGGTTCTACTCATGCCGTGAGCTGAAATGCTGATTCCAGAGCCGTTATCCAGCCGGTACTCGAAACCATTAACAGGAGCATGCTTGAAGGGCCAGAGGGGAACGCTGGGTACCGGATCTGCACCATGAGTGCAGCGATAGAGGCCTTCCGTAGCGTGCGTGAAACTGGTGGAGAAGTTAGTCATCCCGACTCTTGGAGCTCCAAAGGTGTAGACTTTTACGGGCCTTCGATACTCCGCCCGAATCCATTCTCCGGTCAGTGAAGCCAGGGCTCCACCCAGGCTATGTCCAACACAATGAACACCCTGAACGGGGCCACGGGTCATGTGCGGTGACAAAATACGGGACAGAGCCGGCTTCATGCTTTCGAAGGCCTGGTTAAATCCCGAGTGCACATGTTGGCCACTGCTTGATACTGACAGCCCAACGTTGCTGTTAGTCAGCCAGTCATGGTTAGTCCTTGAGCCACGTACGGCTATCACATGATGCCCGGCGAACTGGTTTTTACCATGTCCAACGATGGCGAAGCCGGAGCTTTTTCGAAACAGGCCGAAGAACGCGCCTGTTGTGGCCTCAATGCGGCTGCTGGGAATATCGAATTCGAAAGTTTTAAGCAGCTCCGGGCTGAAGTCGAGATCATAAACGCCGGTGGGCGAAGCCTCTTCAATGCCATAAACGATGTGGGCAAGCTCTGCTGCTATTCTCGGTGATATCGGTTGCATGCGATTTCCTTTCGCAGTTGTTAAGGAGGTTACTCCCAGCGGCAAATTCCCTTAATGTTGTACGTGAAACTCGGGTACTCGGGTATCGGGAAGTGCTGGTAGATATCTTCGTTAGAAAAATCACACTTCAAGCTTTGAAGTTTTTCCGAGATGACGGGCTCTTCTTTTATGCTATCTGTTATATGCAGCCATAATAGGTAGCGTTGACCCTGATAATCGGCGACAAGTACTTGGCGAGTTCTAGCCTCTACAAAGGCTTTATTGGGAGTGCGAGATCTCGTCGTGACTTCATCGAATGAAAAATGCCCTGATGCTGATGACCGGGTCCGGTCCAGCTTGATGTTGTCGTAGCTGAGCTCCCGGGTAATCTCCACCCCGGCAACAGGCTCACCATTCATCGTAATTTGCCCCTGTATGGCAGGGCATAAAAAAACGTCTACCTTCTTGCCTAAACCAAACATCCCTGCTTGTCCTGCGTTGAGATACAGCATTAATACGGCTAACGATGCCAATCGTCGTTTGGATGAGATCATGCGCGTGTGCCCGCCGGGTAGCGTTTGCCTCTCACCAGTATAGCTGTCTGATAAACAGTGAAGATGCCAGCTGAAGTCAGTGTCGACTGAGTGCGTTTCCATCGGGTTAAAACGTATGAGGTGCAGCCAGAGATGAGCAGGCAGGCCGAAGAGCTCGGCGTGCAGCGGGGGCCATATGCCCGACGCATAAGCGAAGAAGAAAGGTTCATCGTTATCGTCCCTGAAAACATGCGCCACCCTGGCTCCGACATCGGTCAATTTACCAGTAGGAGGGGTTCTGTCAATCGCAAGAGCGCGGAACGTGATTTGGTCCCGATTCTGCCTTTCTTGGCCGCAGATACTTCTGACGAGGAAGATCGGCAGAGCGACCTGGGCGTACTGTATGCAAAACACATGGCTCTGCCCCTTTGCTCATGGATTTGAATACCAATACACCCATGTGTCAGCCTGTGTTACCCCAACAGCGGCTTCAGATACCGCCCGGTATGAGACCTCTTGTTCTTAACCACATCCTCCGGCGTGCCTTCGGCAATAATCTCACCGCCGCCAGAGCCTCCTTCCGGCCCCAGGTCGATGATCCAGTCGGCGGTTTTGATCACATCCAGGTTGTGCTCAATCACCACGATGGTATTACCGTGGTCCCGCAGGCGCTCCAGTACAGTCAGCAGTTGCTGGATATCGTAGAAGTGCAGTCCGGTGGTGGGCTCGTCGAGGATGTACAGGGTTTTTCCTGTGTCCCGCTTTGACAGTTCCCGGGCCAGCTTGACCCGTTGGGCTTCGCCCCCGGACAGGGTGACGGCGCTCTGGCCCAGGCGGATGTAGGAGAGCCCTACATCGATCAGCGTCTGTAGTTTACGGGCCAGGAACGGCACCGGGTCGAAGAACTCCCGGGCTTCTTCCACGGTCATTTCCAGCACTTCGTGGATGCTCTTGCCCTTGTAGCGCACCTCCAGGGTTTCCCGGTTGTAGCGCTTGCCCTTGCACACGTCGCAGGGCACGTAGATGTCCGGCAGGAAGTGCATCTCCACCTTGATCATGCCGTCGCCCTGACAGGCTTCGCAGCGACCGCCCTTGACGTTAAAGCTGAAGCGCCCCGGCTTGTAGCCCCGGCTGCGGGCTTCCTGTGTGCCAGCGAACAGTTCGCGGATGGGCGTAAATATGCCGGTGTACGTGGCCGGGTTGGATCTCGGGGTGCGACCGATGGGGCTCTGGTCGATATCGATCACCTTGTCCAGGTGCTCCAGCCCTTTCATGGCGCTGTAGGGGGCGTGGCTGAGGGTGGTGGCCTTGTTCAGTTTGGTGGCCGCGACCGGGTAGAGCGTGCCGTTAATCAGGGTGGACTT
>CAYMQO010000345.1:0-2939 GCA_964392405.1 uncultured Marinobacter sp. | reverse complement strand
ACGGAACAGACAGAATGCCAGAATCGCAAAAGCCCGCACAAGGCGGGCTTCTGGAAAGGCAAGATCCTGTGATTTCGATCAGTGCAGTCCGGAAATATAACTGGACAGGGCCTCGATTTCGTCATCCGTCAGGCGGGAAGCGATGTCGACCATAATCTGCGACTTGTAACCGCCGCGGGCAGCATCACGGTAGTCGTTCAGCTGCTTGGCCAGATAGCCGGCCGTCTGACCGCCAAGATGAGGATAGCCTGCCGGCTCGTTACCTTTACCCTGGGGATTATGGCAGGCAGCACAGGCCGGAACACCGGACGCCAGGTTACCGCCCATGTACAGCGCAGCGCCCAGCTCCGCCAGCTCCGGATCTGCCTGACCCAGCGGCATTTCCTGTTCGTTGAAGTAGGCTGCCAAGTTGCTCAGATCTTCGTCGGACTTGCCGTCAAGCTGACCAATCATTTCCGGGATCGGCCGATCACCGTCCCGAATGGCGACCAGCTGGTTATACAGATAGGTCTCGCCCAGACCGGACAGCTTGGGGTAAGCGTCCATGATCGGAGCGGTACCTGCCGGTCCGTGACAGGCAGCACAGGGTGCAGCCTGCGCCTCGCCAGCGGCCGGATCGCCCTGGCCGTATGCTGTCATCGAAAGGCCCACGCCGAGAACCACACCTGCGATCAGTTTCTTCATGCTCGCTCCGCTTATTCTCTCATCTGTAACGTTATTCTGTGCCGCCGGCAGAACTGAAAAACCCGGAGGTGCCGGGTTCTCTGGCAGTAGTAACCTGCGCACTGGCTTGAATTTGGTGTAGCATTATACATCAAGGAGCCCATGAATAAATGCCGTGACCCCTGTCCCACGTCAACTCACGTCATGCTGATCCTTTAACCGACCTTTTTTGCTATTCAGGAACACCCCGTGACCCTTGACGCACCCAAACCCGTTTCGTTTAACAGCGCCCGTTTTCTGGTCAGTGCGGCCCGGCTGGCCGAATGTCCGCCGGATGCCGGTCGGGAGGTCGCTTTTGCCGGCCGCTCCAACGCCGGCAAGTCCAGCGCGATCAACTGTATCACAGCCAATGGCAAGCTGGCCCGGACCAGTAAAACCCCTGGCCGCACCCGTCTGATCAATTTTTTCTCACTGAACCGTGAAAACTGCCGACTGGTGGACCTGCCTGGCTATGGCTATGCCCGGGTCTCAAGGGATATGAAGGATGACTGGCAGCAGCATCTGAGCCACTACCTCACTGAGCGTCGCAGCCTTGCGGGCCTGGTTCTGGTCATGGATATCCGCCATCCGCTCACCGATTTCGACCAGATGATGGTGGAATGGTGTGAACATAACAGCCTGCCGCTGATGATTCTTGCCACCAAAGCGGACAAGCTCAAGTTCGGGCAGGCGAAAAACGCCATGCAGGGGATTCGTAACGCGCTCAAAGACCGTCAATGCCTGCAGCATCTGATCATGTTTTCAGCGACTGACAAGACGGGACTGGACGAATGCCGACAAGGGCTGTCCGCCTGGCTGGAACCGGACGCCGGTGAATAACCTGCAAAAAAAGCCCGACCGGTAGTCCCGGCCGGGAATCGTCAGGGTTTGCGACGTACTGAGACCTGAGTCTCGCCGGCGCATCCTGGCGCCGGTACAGACTATGATCAAACTTTCGCCGGAAAGTTCCCGCAAAAGGATTTCTCCATGGATTCCGTCCCCGCCTGAGAAAAATGACCGGCACATTCGGCTCGAGCCAGACTCATCGGTTACACTTGTCGCCTTACCCGAACAACAACAGTTTCTGCGATTCAGACAGTAAGGAGTGACAGCATGACAACGGTTATCTACCCGGGCACCTTCGACCCTATTACCAACGGTCATATTGACCTGGTGGAACGTGCCCGACGCCTGTTTGATGAAGTGGTGATCGCCGTTGCCTACAGCTCCAAGAAGAACCCGCTGTTTTCCCTGGAGGAGCGGGTCCGCCTGGCGGAACAGTCCACAGCGCATCTGGACAATATCCGGGTGGTCGGATTTGATACGTTGCTGGCGGATTTTGTCCGGCAACAGAACGCCACAGTGCTGCTGCGGGGCCTGCGGGCGGTGTCAGACTTCGAATACGAGTTCCAGCTGGCCGATATGAACCGGTACCTGGCACCGGAAGTGGAAAGCGTGTTCCTGACGCCGTCCAACCACCTGTCCTATATCTCTTCTTCCCTGATCCGTGAGATCGCGTCTCTGGACGGAGATGTGTCAGAGTTCGTCACCCCGGTGGTTCAGGAAGCCCTGAAGGCCAGGTTCGCCAAATAAGCGGCAGGTCATTTACAAAAAAAGCCGGAACTCAGTCCGGCTTTTTGATATCGCGATCCTGCTTACAGAAGCGGCATACCCATGCCAAAGACCGGCAGCGGCACCTCGTTGCCATTCAGGTTAACGATCATGTCGTTGAGAGTAGCGTTCATGACGTAGTCCTCGCCCTCTTCCACCAACACTCCCTGCATCACCGCTGGCGCCAGTTCGACCCCCAACTCGGGGTAGCGGGTGGCCAGGGCTTTTGGCAGTCGGACCGCCAGTTCCCCGGTAATAGTGCCAGCCATCATCATCAGCGGCACCTGCGTCCCGTCGGCCTGCTCGGGATGGGCGATGGCCAGGCGGCCAGTAATCGGACCATCCGGGGAGCTCAGTTCCAGATCGGTGCTGGCAGAGAGTCCCCTGGTCATCATGGCTTCGAAGCTGCCAGTCAGGGCCATGGTCGCCCGCATCTGCTGCTCAAAAGCCTGCTGATAATCCAGCCCGGCGGTGTTAGCCTCCAGCTCCTGAAGCGTGGTGATGGCCTCCAGCAGGCCATTCCATGCAACGACATCCACGTCAGACAGAACAAACTCCATACGATGGGGTCCGTGGCTCTCGTCACCGTGGCTGGCATTGTCCAGGGTCAGGGTCGTGGTAACCCC
>CAYMQO010000344.1:2374-2940 GCA_964392405.1 uncultured Marinobacter sp. | reverse complement strand
CCGCAAACACAATGACGATCATGGTTTGGCCTGTGAGCGCGGAGACCTGCATGATCGGCGCAGCCAGAACTCCGGCAAAGGCTGCCAGCGCAACCCCAAACCCGAAGGTCAGGCTTATCAGGACAGGCACGTTTATGCCGAACGTCTCTACGAGCTTCGGGTTTTCGGTCGCGGCTCGCAGGTAACCGCCCAGCCGGGTTCGCTCAATTCCGTACCAGGTGAGAACACACACGGTGAGAGAGGCTGCGATAACCCAAAGGCGGTAGTTGGGGATGATCAGGAAGCCCAGGTCTGTAACTCCCGAGATGGGCGCAGGCCCATAGGGTTTGCCGGAGACGCCAAAGATGGAACGCACGACCCCCTCGATAACCAGCGTCAGGCCCAGGGTCAGCAGCAGGCCATACAGGTAGTCGAGTTTGTAGATCCGCCTCAGGAAAAGGCGTTCAAGCACAATGCCGAACACCCCAACGATTACGGGGGCGAGCAACAGCATGACCCAATAGTTGAGGTTAAAGTAATAAAGCCCTGCCCAGCTGAGCAGCGCACCGAGCATAAACATGGCGCCA
>CAYMQO010000344.1:0-2364 GCA_964392405.1 uncultured Marinobacter sp. | reverse complement strand
GGTGAAGTTGATCACGTGCAGCATACCGAAAATAACGGCGAGGCCCAGGCTCAGGACGGCATAGAAACTGCCGTTTACCAGACCAATCATCAACTGTGCCATGAGCGCCTGTGAAGGCACCCCGAATATGTCCATAACCTTACCTTGTGAGCATGATTTTTATGGTCGTAATCGCGTCAAACGCTGAGCATCCTGATGACTCTGTCGGCGTTGTCGTCAAGCTCGTCCGGGTTGAGGGTTTCAATGATGCGGCCGCTTTCCATGAACAGCAGCCGGTCCGACAAAGCGGAGGAACAATGGACGTTCTGCTCGACCAGTAAGATGGTGTAGCCCCGTTGGCGGAGTTCTTTAATGGCTTCGCCCAGGGTCTGCACAATCACCGGCGCCAGACCTTCTGAGATCTCATCCAACAGCAGCAGTCGCGAGCCCGTACGCAGAATGCGGGCCAGCGCCAGCATCTGCTGCTCTCCGCCGGAGAGTGCTGTGCCCGGGCTCTGTTTGCGCTCCTCCAGATTGGGAAACAGCCGGTAGACCTCGTCCATGGAGAGTCCCGGTGCCTGGCCCCGGTGTAGTGGCGGTAGCCGCAGGTTCTCCTCACAGCTGAGGCTGGAGAAAATTCCCCGCTCTTCCGGGCAATAGCCAACACCGAGTCGGGCGATCCGGTAGGTGTCCAGGCCTATCACCTCCTCGCCGAACAGCTTTACAGAACCACTGCGTCGGTCTGTCAGGCCGAGCAACGCTTTTAGAGTCGTTGTTCGACCAGAGCCGTTACGGCCCAGCAGAGTCACGACTTCGCCGGAACGAACCTCGAAATCGACGCCCTGTAGAATATGAGACTCTCCATACCAGGCTTCGAGCCCCTCCACCGCAAGAACCGGTGGCTGCGATGTCGTGGTCATGCCGCACCCCCTGCGCCATAGCTGGGCGCGGACCCCAGATAGGCCTCCATCACCTGAGGGTTTGTGGATACTTCTTCGTAAGTTCCGGTAGCAATGACACGACCGCGTTGCAGTACTGAAAGGGTGTCTGCGATTGCAGACACCACCTTCATGTTGTGCTCCACCATCAGTACTGTGCGCCCGACGGCCACCTGCCTGATAAGGCGGGTGACCCGGTCCACATCCTCATACCCCATGCCCTGGGTTGGCTCGTCCAGCAGCATCAACGCCGGGTTCATGGCCAATGTTGTGGCCAGCTCCAGTGCCCGTTTCCTCCCATAGGGAAGACTGCCTGCCAGGTGGTCCGCCACGCTGGTCAGTCCTACGGACTCGAGCAGCTCCATGGCCCGATCGTTCAGACGGTTCAGTACGCGATCGCTCTTCCAGAAAAAGAGCGACACACCCATTTCCCGTTGCAACGCAAACCGCACGTTATCGAGCACGCTGAGGCTGCCAAATACGGCAGAGATCTGGAACGAGCGCACCATGCCACGCCGGGCAATCTGACTGGGCCTAAGCGTCGACATGGGCTGACCGTTGAAGTGGATCTCACCGGAACTGGGCGTCAAAAAGCCCGTGAGCAAATTGAACAGCGTCGTTTTGCCGGCCCCGTTTGGTCCGACCAGGGCGTGGATATGCCCCTTCCTGACCGACAGGTCCACCTCGTTCACCGCCGTGAAGCCTTTGAAGTGCTTACTCAACCGCCGGGTGCCTAGTATCTCCTGCGTCATTGGGCCCACCTTCAGCTCTTGACCAGCGGACAACGTGACTCGGAGAGCGGCTGATAGGCCTTTTCAGCCGGAATGGTTTCCCGCAGCTTGTAGTAGTCCCAGGGCTCTTTGGACTCTTCCGGGCGTTTTACCTCAAAGAGATACACGTCGTGTACCATCTGGCCATCGGGACGGATGCGGCCGTTCTTCGCAAACAGGTCATTGATCTCATGCTCGTGCAGGTAAGCCAGCACTGTACCGGCGTCATCGGTGCCGAGAGTCTCTACTGCGCTCAGATAATTGGTGACTGCTGAGTAGGTGGCTGCGTTAAGCAAGTTGGGCATCTTGCCCGTCTTTTCGAAAAAACGCTGGCTCCACTGCCGCGCTTCGTCGTCCTGGTTCCAGTAGAACCCTTCCACCAGCAACATGCCCTGTGTGATTTCCAGGCCAAGTGCATGAACATCCGTCATGCTGGCGGCGAGGCCAACAATCTTTTGTCGTCTGTTGATGCCAAACTCATTGGCTACGCGAACTGCGTTGTGCAGGTCTGCACCGGCGCTGGCTATGCCGATCACATCAGCGCCAGAGCTCTGGGCCTGCAGCAGAAAGGATGCAAAATCGGGGGCACCCATCGGGTGGTGCAGCGAGCCAACGATTTTTCCGCCGCTGCGCTCAACGGAGCGGGTGGCGTCATACTCAATGGACTTGCCCAATGC
>CAYMQO010000343.1:0-2949 GCA_964392405.1 uncultured Marinobacter sp. | reverse complement strand
TAGGCCGCCAGCCCGAACACGATCAGTCCGAGGGTGCCGGCGGCGTAACGATGGATCATCTCAGGCCAGCCTTTGGCGACATCCACCGGTGAATCCGGGAAACGGGCGTTGGCGATGGCAATGCTGGAGTCGCTTTGAGGCACGGTAAGGAAACCATAGCAGCCGGGCCAGTCCGGGCAGCCAAGGCCGGCATCCACCAGGCGGGTCCACGCTCCCAGCATCACCACCACCACCGTGAACAGGGTCGCTACCAGAGCCCAGCGGGCCATGACCTGGCGGGGGGAGCCTTCTTGCTGAACGGATATTTCCTGTTGTTTTGGCACAGTCCGTTTCCTTTGGCCGGCATTAACCGATTTTGGACAGCTTCATCAGGTGCTTGAGGTCTTCAAGCATTCCCTTCCCGTTATGACGATCGTCGTAGTACATCATCATATTGCCGAACGGATCCACCACCAGAATACCCGGGGTTGACGCCGGGTCGATCTGCTCAGGCCAGGCTGGCTGTCCGCCCGGTGTGATCCGAAGTCGCTCCATGGAGCGGTATTCGCTACTCCAGTTGCGCTGAAGCTCCGGCGACAGTTCACCTACCCAGGCCGCGCGACCAATCCGGTTAGCGTCCTTACCCATGGCGATATTGACCTGCCGGGCCAGGTACATCAGTTGGCTGCATGCCTCGCCGCAATGTTCGGCGTAGACAATCAGCAGCCACTTGGCGTCGTCAGAGTCAGGACCAAAACGGGCTGTCAGGGGCTGACCATCGGCCCCCATCAGGTTCAGTTGCGCAACCGGCACCGGAGGCTCGATCAGATCGCCGTGATTGCTGCGGGACTCGGGGTGAAGCCAGCCGGTGTAGTACATGACGGTGGCGAGAATCATCGGGCCAAAGCCGATGGTAAACAGCAGCAGGGCGGTGCGGCGGCCACGGCGCACCTGAGCCGGAGTCGGCTCCGGTTCCTGATGCTCTGCGGTAGTGTCGGACATTCAGGACTCCTGCTTACGATAGCTCGCTATTATTGTCAGTATGATGAGCGCCGCTGCCAGGGAAAACCATTGCAGGGCATAACCATAGTGAGTCTGAGGTCCCATCATATCGGGTTCCCAGTCCGCCCGGAAGGCGCCGGGTTGATCTTCACCATCCAGTTTTAGGATGCGGTCACTCACCTCTGGCTCAACCCCTGCCACGATGCTTTTGGGAAGCGCCTGGACCCTTTGTATTCCGCCAGGCTGAGCCGGTTCGCCCGCAACCTCTCCGGCCAGTACCGGCGGCTCAGGGTAATCCGCCACCCGGCCCAGGAGCCGGACTTCATGCTCCGGTGTATCTATCAATGGTAGCTCAGACCGGCTGGGCGGAGCCGGAATCCAGCCCCGGTTAATCACTACCGGTGGGCCGGCCAACGGCTGGAACAGGGTCAGCACCTCGTAACCCGAACTGCCGCCACGGGTGCGGTTGTCCAGCAGCCAGCTTTTAGGCTGGTAACGGCCCCGCACGCTTGTGGGCTGCCCGCTCGCCGGGTTTGCACTGGCAAGCTCATGCCACGCCCTTGCGCCGGTCGGATCCTCCCATTGGACAAGCAGTCGGCTTTTCTCACCGGCCCGGTCCAGCTGCCACAGGCCCAGTCCCAGTAGCAGCGGGAGCAGAAGTCCGGCAAACAGCAGCAGGCGCCAGTCCGGTGCCCATACCCGCCCCCGGGATTCACGTTCAGACATGCTCTGCTATAGTCACGGTTTCCAGGTTTTCCTGCTGAAAATAACAATAACCTTCCAATACGGGGCCATGGCTTATGCTTCTCAAAATCCTGATCGTCGTGCTGATACTGGCGATTCTCGTCAGCCTGTTCAGCGGTCTGTTTTTCCTGATCAAGGATAATGGAAGCCGGCGGCGGGTCGTCAATTCGCTGGCGATTAGGGTGCTGCTGAGCGTTATCCTGATTGCGGTCATACTGGTATCAATCTGGCAGGGCTGGCTGGAACTGAACCCCACGCCCTACCAGCGTTGAAAACCACTTTGAAGGACAGCTGGTGGGCAGGGGGCCTGCCGTAACCAGCGACCCCCCTGCGGTCACAGAACGTAAACAAAGATAAACAGCGCCAGCCAGACCACATCCACAAAATGCCAGTACCAGCTGGCCGCCTCGAAGCCGAAGTGGTTGTCCCCGGTGAAATGGCCCCGGCGGATCCGCAGGAACATGACAATCAGTATTACCGTTCCGAGGATTACGTGCACCCCATGGAACCCGGTCAGCATAAAGAAGGTACTGCCGTAGATTCCGGACTGCAGGGTCAGGTTAAGGTCCTGGTAGGCGTGGACGTACTCCTCCGCCTGCAATACCAGGAAGGTGAGTGCCAGCAGGATGGTAATCCCCAGCCAGATGGTGACCTTCCTGCGGTTATCGGCCTTCAGGGCATGGTGAGCCACGGTGATGGTAAACGATGAGGTGACCAGCAGGATGGTGTTGACCAGCGGCAGGCCCCAGGGCCCGATGATGCCCTCGGGGGCCGGATAAGCCTCGGGATCCGGGTTATTGATCAGCGGCCAGGTGGCCTGGAAGCCTTCCCAGAGGATGGCGCTGGAACCCTTGTCGCCCTCGCCTCCAAGCCAGGGTACGGCGAACATCCGTGCATAGAACAGAGCGCCGAAGAACGCCGAGAAGAACATGACCTCCGAGAAGATAAACCAGCTCATGCCCCAGCGGAAGGAGCGGTCCATCTGGGCACTGTACAGCCCGGCGCGACTCTCACGCACCACCGACCCGAACCAGCCGAACAGCATGTAGGCCATGACCAGGCAACCAATCGCGAAAACAATCCACGAACCGCTGGTGGAATCCCCCTGGGACCCGTTCACCATGACGGAACCGCCCCCGAACAAGGTCAGGAACAGTCCGACAGTGGCCACAATGGGCCACTTGCTCTGCTCTGGTACATAGTACGTCTGATGATTCGTCATGC
>CAYMQO010000342.1:0-2956 GCA_964392405.1 uncultured Marinobacter sp. | reverse complement strand
CGAATGGCTGGTGGGTTACCTGCAGGGCGAAGACCTCGACCGCGACGCCATCCTGACCGACCTCAAACGCCGGCTGCCGGAGTACATGGTACCGGTGCACCTGGTGACGCTGGCCGCCTTCCCGCTGTCCGCCAATGGCAAGCTGGATCGCAAGGCGTTGCCGCGGCCAGAGCTGGAAACCGCCCACTACGAGGCGCCCCGAAACGATACCGAACGCATGCTGGCAGATCTGTGGCAGGATATTCTCGGGCTGGACCGGGTAGGCCGCCAGGACAACTTTTTTGCCCTCGGCGGGGATTCCATCCTCAGCCTGAGGATCATTGCCCGGGCCCAGAGCCTGGGGTTCGGGCTGACACCCAGGGATCTGTTTGAGCGCCAGACCATCGCCGAACTGGCGATCGTACAACCCCTGGCGCCAGCCTCTCAGCACAAGCTGGACCCGGAGCGGGCGTTCCCCCTGACGCCCATCCAGCGATGGTTCTTTGAGCAGCCGATGCCCCAGCGCTCCCACTGGAACCAGTCATTACTGCTGCGTCCAAAACAGCCGTTGCAGACCGGGGCGCTGGTGACTGCGTTGAATGCGGTGATCAATCATCACGACGGGTTACGCCTTGTCTTCTCCGAAGAGCAGGGGAGCTGGAGCCAGCGCTACCGCGGTCCCGCCGATGACCACGAGGTGCTCTGGCAGCGCACCTGCGCCCCGGACGGGCTTGCGGCCCTGTTTGAGCAGGCCCAGACCAGTCTGGATATTATCAATGGCCCCCTGATCCGCGCCGTCCATGTCCGCCTGCCGGACATCAGCGAGCGGTTATTGCTGGTGATCCACCATCTGGTGGTGGACGGCGTATCCTGGCGCATTCTGCTGGACGACCTGACTCTGGCCTATGAGCAGGCCTGCGCCGGCACCCCGCCGGAACCGGGCCCCAGGGGGGCGTCATTCCAGAGCTGGTCGGACCGCCTGACGGAATGGGCGCAAACCGGTCTCAGCGAGGCGGAGCGTGCCTGGTGGGCTGCCATACCCCAGCCGCCACCACTGCCCGGCACCCGCCATAACGGCGCCAATACCGTTGCCTGCCAGGAACAGCAGACCCTGGTGCTGGATCGCGGGCGCACCCGTGAGCTTCTGGGCGAGGCTTCCCGCGCGTTCCGCACCGGAATCAACGATCTGCTGCTGACAGCGCTTGGTCAGGCACTCCAGAGATGGGCCGGTCTGTCCGACCCGGTCATTGCGTTGGAAGGCCACGGCCGTGATCACGGTCTGGATGGGCCGGATCTGGCCCGGAGTGTTGGCTGGTTCACCAGCCTGTATCCGGTCCGGCTTTCGAACAGGGGCGATCTGATCACCAGTCTCAAAGTGACCAAGGAGACCCTGAAGGCGGTGCCCCGCGGTGGGCTGGGCTATGGTGTACTGCGCTACTTGAAGGGTGAATCAGACCTGCCGGACCTGTCCGCGGCCATCGCCTTCAACTATCTGGGCCAGCTTGACCGCAGCGACCAGACATACCTGGTACTGGCGGACGAGTCCCCCGGCCCCATGCGCGGGCGGGATGCGCCGCTGGGGTTTGAGCTTGCCATTGACGGTCAGGTCCGGGGCGGCTGTCTGGAGCTGGTCTGCAGCTACAGCCGGGAACGACATGACGCTTCGGATGTAGCCGCGTTGATGGCGGCTTTCAGGCAGGCACTGGACGAGGTGCTGGCGGTCTGCCGGGATCAGTGTGGCCTGACCCCGTCCGATGTGCCACTGGCGAGGCTTGGCCAGACCGCTCTGGATCAGCTGCCTCTTTCCGCCCGTGATGTTGACGATATCCTCCCGTTAACGCCGATGCAGCAGGGATTGCTGTTCCATAATGAAGTGGATGATGTCGCTGGCCTGTACATCAATCAGCTATCGGTGGCGATTGATCACCTGCCGGTTGCAGCGTTCAGGGCCGCCTGGAACAAGGCCGTGGCCCGTCATCCCGCTTTGCGCGCCGGCTTTATTTATGGGCCGGGCGGTCAGGCGCCCTTGCAGGTGATACACCATCAGGCCCGGCTGGTGATCCGTGAAGTCGACGGGCGTGATGGCAAAGTCTCCATAGCTGCCCTGCAGGAGCAGGAACGCACCACGCCCTTTGATCTCTCCCGGCCCCCGTTGATGCGTCTGGTGCTGGTGCGGCTGACCGACAGCCGCTGGCAGATGATCTGGACCCTGCACCACATCCTGCTGGACGGCTGGAGCAGCGCGGCGTTGCTCAGCGAAATCCTGCAGGACACACTGGGCACTGAGCCGTCGTCGCCCGCCCGCTACCGGGATTACTTCCACTGGCTGGTCGGCCGGGATTCGGATCAGAGCGACGCGTTCTGGCGCCATCATCTTGAGGATCTTTACGAGCCCACCCGGCTGGCGCCGTTGCTGAAACGGAGCCGGACAGACAATGGGGAGGAGCGGACCGGGCCGGAAACTAGCGAGATTGCCCTGCCTCTGGACCGGGAACGGCTGGAGAGCTTTGCCCGGCAGCAGCAGGTGACCCTCAATACTCTGGTGCAGGCGGCCTGGGTGCTGGTGTTGCAGCGTTATACCGGTCAGCGTCAGGTCACCTTTGGCGCCACGGTTGCCGGCCGCCCCTCTGTTGTGACCGGGATGGATCGGCAGATCGGCCTGTTTATCAACACCCTGCCGGTGGTGCAGGCACCCCGGCCGAGCCAGCGGGTAAGCGACTGGCTGGCAGAGCTTCAGGCCAGCAATCTGACCCTGCAGGAGCATGGGCACACACCCCTGTACCGTATCCAGCAACTGGCAGGGCAGCCCGGACAGGAGTTGTTCGACAGCCTGCTGGTGTTCGAAAACTTCCCTGTGGACAAGGCCTTGCGCGGCAACCACGGCGGGCCCCGGCTGGCTGACCTGACGATCAGCGAGCGCACTCACTACCCTGTGAGTCTGTCGGTCGAGAGCGGCCAGGCGCTGGTGCTGCGCCTT
>CAYMQO010000341.1:0-2964 GCA_964392405.1 uncultured Marinobacter sp. | reverse complement strand
CGGTATCAACCGTCTGCAGGACCTGAACGTTAACCTGAACCAGACCCAGGAACAGGTCTCTACCGGCAAGCGGGTCAACCGGCCATCCGACGACCCGGTTGCTGCTGCCCGGATCCTCAAACTGGATCAGGAAGTAGGGCGTATCGAAACCTATCAACGCAACGTCGGGCTGGCGGAGAACCGGCTGCAGCTGGAAGAAAGCACGCTGTCCAGTATGATCGATATTGTACAGCGGGTACGGGAGCTGACGGTGCAGGCCGGGAATGGCTCCCTGACCGCCAACGACCGACAGTCCATCTCTGCCGAACTGAAGCAGCGGTTACAGCAGCTGGCGGCCCAGGCCAATACCCAGGACAGCGCCGGTTCCTATATTTTCAGTGGCTTCCAGGGTGAAAGCCCGGCGTTCGCCCAGAACATTAACGGTGACTGGGTGTACCAGGGCGACGAAGGTCAGCGGTTCCTGGAAATCGATGATGGTGTCAACGTGGCCATCAGCGATCACGGCAAGGACCTGTTTGTGAATGTGCCCGCGGGCGGACCGACCTTCTTTACGGAAGTGGCCCCTGGGGTAACGTCCGGTGCCCGCATCAGCACGGGCCTGGTGCTGGACCCGGATGCGGTCGCTGCAGCATCGCCCACTGATTACCTGGTCACCATCGAACAGGACGCTACCCAGGCCTCCGGCCTGCGCTACGATATCCGCGACCGTAATAACCCGACCGGACCTGTGCTGAGCACTGGTGAGTATGTCAGCGGCGCCAGCATCCGCTACGGCGGAATGCAGTTCGAGGTATCCGGAGCGACGGATGGCGACGAGTTTCGCATCAACACCAGTGAGAAACAGTCCATTTTCCGCACCATTGAAAAACTGATCTACGGTCTGGACACTCTTCCCAAAGAGCCGGAAGCCGGCGCCATCACCGCATTTGCGCCCGACCCGGGGGATGTTGTGCAGATCAATGGCGCATCCTTTACCCTGGACGGTACCGAAGATCTGGCCGACCTGGCTGCACTGATCAACCAGTCCCAGGACGACTCCCTGGCTGGTATTGAGGCGAGGGTAGAGGGCGGTGAACTGAAGCTGATTTCGTCCGGGAATGTGGTGCGTATTGATGCCAGTGGCGTGAACGGAACCCTGCAGACCTCCGGCGCCCGCTTCGGCGATATCGATACGCCGACGGTAACCGAGGCCAGCTTTATCAGCACCCAGGCCACCTTTGATCAACTGGTCGGTGACTCCCTGGCGAATCTGGATAATGCCCAGGAATCCATTCTGCGCACCCAGACCGAACTTGGCGGCCGGCTGAACCAGCTGGAATCCACCGGTAAGTTTCTGGAAAATTCGTCACTCTATGCGAAAGATCTGCGCTCCCAGTTGCAAGACGTGGATTACGCGGAAGCCATCAGCACTCTCTCGTTCCAGAGCTTTGTATTGCAGGCGGCCCAGCAGTCTTTTGCCATGACGTCTCAGTTGTCGCTGTTCGACCGTTTGTAAGGGCCCCGGCGACAGAACTGCTGGATTTTTACTGACGCATCAGTATAATCCGCCGTCTCGATAACCGGGCGTTCTGTGTGGCGGCGTGGTGAAATCGGTAGACACGACGGATTCAAAATCCGTTGGGGTAAAACCCGTGGCGGTTCGAGTCCGCCCGCCGCTACCATTCCTCAAAGCCCCGGTATATTCAGCATTCCGGCCTCCCGCGCCGGCCCCGGGTCGACCTGTCCATGAATGTCTCAGATTTCCATTTCGAACTGCCTGATGAGTTGATCGCCCGCTATCCCATGGCGGAGCGTAGTGCTTCCCGGATGCTTTGCCTTGATGGCCTTTCCGGCGCTGTCGCTCACCGGCAGTTTCGTGACCTGCCAAATCTGCTCGAACCCGACGACCTGTTGGTATTCAACGACACCCGGGTTATTCCGGCCCGTCTGTTCGGCACCAAGCCGACCGGTGGCCGGGTAGAGGTGCTGGTCGAGCGAGTGCAGGCTCCTGACACGATACTTGCCCATGTGCGTGCATCAAAAGCCCTCCGGTCAGGCCAGCGAATTGTGCTCGAAGACGGTTCTGCGCTGGTCATGCTGGACCGGGACGACGCCCTGTTCCGTCTGCAGACCGAGTCCGGCGAAGCCGTGCTGGACCTGCTGGAGCGGGCAGGTCATATGCCGCTGCCACCTTACGTGGATCGCCCCGACGAAAGCACAGACCGGCAAAGGTACCAGACTGTCTATGCACGGGAAGCCGGTGCCGTTGCTGCGCCCACGGCCGGTTTGCACTTCGACCAGGCCACGTTCGACCGACTGGCCGAAAAGGGCGTTCACACAGCGTTTGTAACCCTGCACGTCGGTGCCGGCACCTTCCAGCCGGTGCGTGTGGAAAGGCTGGAAGATCATGTCATGCACAGCGAGGTCGTCACCGTACCGGAGGCCACGGCAGAAGCCGTCCGCGCCGCAAGGGAGCGGGGCGGGCGCGTAATTGCAGTGGGTACAACGTCCGTACGGTCACTGGAATCCGCCAGCCGGGGCGGCCGGGTCCGGTCCTTCCAGGGCGAGACCGATATTTTTATTCACCCTGGTTACCGGTTCCAGACAGTGGACGCAATGGTCACCAACTTTCATCTGCCCGAATCCACCCTGATCATGCTGGTGAGCGCCTTCGCGGGCCATCACCACACCATGGCGGCGTATCAGGAGGCGGTGGCGGAACGCTATCGCTTTTTCAGTTACGGGGACGCCATGTTCATTACCGGCGAAGAGCCCAGTCTCGGGGCGCTTGCCGGACCAGGAGCCTGAGATGCGCGACGACTGTTTCATGTCTTTTGAAAAACTTGGAGAGGATGGCAAGGCCCGCAGGGGCAGGCTGACCTTTCCCCGTGGTGTGGTGGACACACCCGCGTTCATGCCGGTGGGCACCTATGGCACCGTCAAGGGCATGCTGCCCAGGGATATGGAAGCGACTGGCGCCCAGAT
>CAYMQO010000340.1:0-2965 GCA_964392405.1 uncultured Marinobacter sp. | reverse complement strand
GGGAGTTTCTGATGGCTCAGAGAACAACAGAAATCATTGTTGGCCTGTTCATCCTCGCCGGTGGTGCAGCGTTGCTGTTTCTGGCCCTGCAGGTCAGTGGTCTGACTTTCAAGGCGGCCGGTGACACCTACACGGTATATGCCTACTTCAACGACGCCGGCGGGCTGGCTCCCAGGGGCCGGGTTGCCATGGCGGGCGTGAAAGTGGGGCAGATCCGGGAAGTGTCGCTGGAACAGGAGACGTTCCAGGCCCGGGTGGTGATGGAGATTTCCGCCGAAGTGGACACGATCCCTGCCGACAGCTCAGCGATCATACGTACATCCGGTCTTCTGGGTGAACAGTATATTGATATTTCACCCGGGGGAGATCCCGACTCCCTGGCCGATGGTGATACGTTTTACGAGACTCAGTCAGCGCTCAATATTGAGCGCATGATCAGTAATTTTGCCTCTGGTCAAAGCAGTAGTGACTGAGTCAGGACGAGACAGAAGGAGAAATCCATGCCTACGGTTCGACGGTTAACCTATCGCGCCATGTTACTGCCGGCCTTTCTTATCATGGCCCTGATAGCCAGCCTTACCTCCACTCCGGCTGCGGCTGGCAGTGAGGACCTGGCCCGCTACGTTGATGAGAATACGAAAAATCTGGTGGAGCGCCTGAACAGGGAAAAAGGGCTTTACTCAGAGGATCCGGAGGCCTTCTTTGTGGAAATGGAAGAGGCGCTGACCGGCTTTGTGGACTTCCGCCGTATTACGGCCAGGGTCATGGGCCGTTACGCGCGCCAGACCACACCCGAACAGCGGGATGAGTTTGTAGAGCGGTTCAAGCGGAGCCTGTTTGACACCTATGCCCAGGCCCTGGTGAATAACTCCGACGGTTTCGAGATCAGCGTTCAGCAGGCCACCATCAATCCCCGCAATGATGACCGGGCATCCGTCAACCTGCTGGTGACAACCGATACTGGCAAGCGCTATCAGGTGGTCTATTCCATGTATCGTCCGGACAGCGATGCCGACTGGCTGATGGAAAACGTCATCGTGGAAGGGGTGAACATCGGCCTGGCGTTCCGTGACCGGTTTGCCCAGGAAGTGGAATCCCGTCGGGGTGATATCGAGGCGGTTATTGATAATTGGGGTGAGGCCGTGGCATCGCTGAACCTGGACGAAGAAATGGAGCAGGGTGCAGAAGAACAATGAGCGCCAGCGTAAAGGTTGCGGACGACCGTCTCGAGCTGTCCGGGCAGGTAACGGCAGATAATGCCGTCGCGCTTCGCCGCCAGGGCGAGGACTGGCTTGCGCGACTTGCCCCCCAGGCACCGGCCGCAGTTGATCTTAGTGCGGTGACCAGTGCCAGCAGCCTGCTGTTATCTCTCCTGCTGTGCTGGGGCCGGGCGGCAAAAGTCCGGTCTCAGCAACTCACTTTCGAAGGTGCTTCCGATCACCTTCTCGAGCTTGCCCGTCTTAATGGGGTTGCTGGTTGGCTGACCGGCTCTGCATAATCCGGTACAATTCCGCCTTCGTTTCGCATTTATTCGAGGTTTAATCGCGTATGCAAGCCCAGGACGTTGCCGAACTGGTTCGCCAGGAGTTGCCCGACTGTGAAATCCAGGTACAGAACGATGGCAATCATTATCTGGTTGTGGCGATTGGCGACCGCTTTGAGGGTATGTCACCGGTAAAAAAACAGCAGCTGATCTACGGAACCCTCCGGCAGCAGCTGGACGACGGTACCATCCACGCTCTCACCATCCGTGCTTTCACCCCGGCCCAATGGGCAGCCCGGCAACCCTAAGCCGGCGCACTACAACAGGAATTCCACGTGGATAAATTATTGATCCGGGGTCGCAAACCGCTCGACGGCGAGATCCGTATTTCCGGCGCCAAGAACTCGGCTCTGCCGATCCTTGCTGCAACGCTGCTGGCGGACGAGCCGGTAACCGTCGGCAACCTGCCGCACCTGAACGACATTACTACCATGATCGAACTGCTTGGCCGCATGGGCATCGAGCTGATGATCGATGAGAAAATGAGCGTTCAGGTGGATGCCAGTACCCTCAAGGAAACGGTCGCTCCTTACGAGCTGGTCAAGACCATGCGGGCGTCCATTCTGGTGCTGGGGCCGTTAGTCGCCCACTTTGGCTCGGCTGAAGTTTCACTGCCCGGTGGCTGTGCCATCGGCAGCCGGCCCGTGAACCTGCATATCCATGGTCTGGAGCAGATGGGCGCCGAGATACGTGTGGAGAATGGCTATATTCACGCCAAATCCAACGGTCGTCTCAAGGGTGCTCATATATTCCTCGATACCGTGACCGTGACCGGGACCGAAAACCTGATGATGGCCGCGACCCTGGCCGACGGCGTCACCATCTTGGAAAACGCCGCCCGGGAGCCGGAGGTTGTTGATCTGGCCGAGTGCCTGATCGCCATGGGCGCTGATATCCGCGGGCATGGTACAGCGACGATTGAAATCCACGGTGTTGAGCGGCTCCACGGCTGTCACTACGACGTCCTGCCCGATCGGGTCGAAACGGGTACCTACCTGGTGGCGGCCGCGGCGACTGGTGGCCGGGTAAGGCTCAAGGATACCCGGGATGAGCTGCTGGAAGCGGTGCTGATAAAGCTGGAGGAAGCCGGCGCCAATATCAGTACGGGCAAGGACTGGATCGAGCTGGATATGAAGGGCAACCGGCCCCGGGCCGTATCCCTGCGTACGGCGCCGTATCCGGCTTTCCCGACGGATATGCAGGCCCAGTTTGCGGCCATGAATACCGTCGCTGAGGGCACCGGCACCATTGTGGAAACGGTATTTGAAAACCGGTTCATGCACATTCAGGAACTGAGCCGGATGGGCGCTGATATCACCCTGGAAGGCAACGCTGCCATCATCAAGGGTGTGCCCAGCCTGACCGGAGCGCCGGTAATGGCCACCGACCTGCGGGCGTCGGCCAGCCTGGTGATTGCCGGCC
>CAYMQO010000339.1:0-2969 GCA_964392405.1 uncultured Marinobacter sp. | reverse complement strand
AGTTCAATGACATCATTGAGTCGATCGCCCAGATGGATGCCGATGTGATCACCATTGAAACCTCCCGTTCAGACATGGAATTGCTGGATGTGTTTGAGAAGTTCGAGTACCCCAACGAGATTGGTCCGGGGGTCTACGACATCCACTCTCCCAACATTCCCGGAGTGGAGCAGATCGTCAGCCTGATGAGCAGGGCAGCGGAGCGGATTCCCGCAGGGCGCCTGTGGGTCAACCCGGACTGCGGCCTGAAAACCCGCCAGTGGCCGGAGGTCATCCCGGCCCTGGAAAACATGGTGGCCGCGGCAAGAATACTGCGTGAGCAGGCAAGCTGAGCCGTACCATGATCATGATGCCATCCCCGGCTGCAGGCCGGGGCACCGCAGGCCCCTGACCCAGGGGCCTGTTTGCGTATGGGCCTGGCCCGGTTGAGTACCCCCTTTCTGCAGGTCAACTACCTCCTCCGGGGAA
The DNA here is from genome assembly GCA_964392405.1 of uncultured Marinobacter sp. Taxonomy (GTDB): domain Bacteria; phylum Pseudomonadota; class Gammaproteobacteria; order Pseudomonadales; family Oleiphilaceae; genus Marinobacter. Next base: position 2,501 of record CAYMQO010000339.1, on the reverse strand, counting down.
GCGCTTTCCTGCCTGTATCCTGATTAACTGGCAAAGCAATAAACAGAGCCACCGGGTAAGGTCCTACCATGCAGCTGATTCCTACCGCCGAAGCCGGCAAACCCAGAAACCAGTTTCCAGCGGTCTACGTGGGTGATGCCCTGATCCATGAAGACGAGATCGCCCGCGAGATGCAGCACCACCCAGCCGAAGAGTTGGCTGAAGCCTGGCATGAAGCGGCAAAAAGCCTCGTTATTCGCGAATTACTGTTGCGGCAGGCCAGCCACCTGGCACTGGATGACATCGACAACGAAGAAGACCGCATTGCCCGTGTGCTGGAGCTGGAACTCAATGTGCCAGACCCCAGCGAGCAGGACTGCGAACGTTTCTACGCCGCTAATCCGGGCCGCTTCTGCAGCCCGACCCTGATGGCGGTCAGCCATATTTTGCTGGCAGCCGCTCCGGACGATGTCGCCGAACGCCTCCGCCAGGAAGAAGTCGGCCGGCAAATCGTTTCGTCCCTTCTGGATGGCCGCGCACAGTTTGCGGCTATGGCCAAAGAGTATTCCGCCTGCGAGTCGCGCCATCAGGGGGGCAGCCTCGGGCAGATCAGCAAGGGTCAGACTGTGGAGGAGTTCGAGCGCCCGGTACTGAACCTGCAGGAAGGCCTGCACCCGGAGCTGATTGAAAGCCGCTACGGCTGGCATATTGTCCGCATCGACCAGCGTATCGATGGCGAGCAGCTCCCCTATGAGCACGTCAAACCCCAGATCCGACAGTATCTCAGCGAAAGCGTTACCCGTCGGGCCGTCCGTCAGTACCTTCAGGTGCTGGCAGCAGAAACCGGCGTGGAAGGCGTCGACCTGGAGCTGCCGGATTCACCACTGATGCAGTAGGTCCGGGCTGATCTTTTGAGCTAAATCAATTACTCCTCAATTACTGCCCGGGTACCCCCATCGGGGGACAGCTTTTGTCAACTTCTCCATCTACCATCTTAAGCATCATCTAAAATGCATATATGGAGGGGTTCAGTCATGGCACTCCCACAAACTGCCGACAAGCGCTATGAAAAACCGGTCATGGTCGCGGCCAACAAGCCGTTCGGGGAAGACAGCGGTCTGGGGGCCCTGCGGGAACACCCCCTGTTCTCAAGCCTGGACAAGTGCGATCTGGACCTCGTCCTGCACCACTCCCGCCGGGTCCGGCTGGGGCATCACCAGTTGCTGTACCGCCAGGATATGCCCGCCCATCATTTCTTTTTCGTGCTTTCCGGGCGCTTGCGCCTGTACCGCCTTGATGCGTCGGGGGTAGACCGCACCCTGGACAGCCTTCAGCCCGGCGACTGCTTTGCGGAAGTGATGATTTACGCCGAGCCCCGGCGCTATGCCTGTTATGCCGAAGCCCTGAAGGCCAGCGAGGTGCTGATGATTCCGGTAGGGATCTATCAGGAGCTCATCGACCGCGAGCCCGCCTACGCCCGGGCCGCCCTTCAGCATTACGCCAGACGTGCTGTCAGCCGCTTTCACGATCTTGAGATCATGACCATACAGAGTGCCCGCGACCGGCTGATCCGCTATCTGGTCGACCTGTTACCTGAACAGGCCCGTCGGCAGGGCGGTGAGGTGGAGCTGCCGCTGCCCAAGTGTCTGGTGGCGTCCCGCCTGGCCATGCAGCCGGAGACCTTCTCCCGCATCCTGGCGGACCTCAAGGGTAACGGCCTCTTGCGGGTGAATCGCAGCCGGCTGTTCATCCCGGACCCGGTGCGCCTGATACAGATCAGCCAGTAGACCCTGTTCTGCTGCGTCATCTGTCCCTGATTTGCTTTCAGCACCTGATTCACGAGGAATGCCATGATTGCCAGTTACTCCGACCTGATGCAGGCGGTCCGTGAACAACCGGAACCCCAGCGCCTGCTTTTCGTGTTCTGCCGTGCCGAACTGCCCGATGAGGCCAGCCCCGAGGAGAAAGCTGCGTTCGAGCGCGGTGAGGGCGGTGCCCTGACTCCGGTTATCTGTGTGGATAAGGCGCCGGTAGACGTCAGTGATTTTTCTGCCCTGGTGGATGAGTCTGCGCAAACTGGTCAGTCCTGGGACGTGGTGTTCGTCGCTGCCATGGCCGGGCGTGGCGGCGTGGAGCCATCTCCGGACGAGGCGCAGCAGCCGCTTACGATGATGGTGGAGTCCGTGCGCATGGGACACATTGGCGGTTACCTGCCCCTGGACCGGGATGGCCACGCGGTTGCCCTGAACTGATGGACGCCGGCGCGTTATCTTTGAAAAACACCGGGCTATGGACTAGTTATGTTGGTTAGCCGTTGGAATTGAACAATATCAAGTTTCCGGTTGACGTTAATCTATAACATGTTTTCGTAAACATCTAAAGCAAGCTGTGCATGCTGGAGGAAATGTGTCGGATCGCCGAATCAGGGTTGTACGGTGGGTATTCGCTACCCTTTGTTTGCTGGTTCTGACAGCGACAGGAGCCTCAGCCGCGCTGCTGGGCTCCTACGAGCCCATCAAGGC
>CAYMQO010000338.1:0-2974 GCA_964392405.1 uncultured Marinobacter sp. | reverse complement strand
TAACGCCCTACGGGCCCAGACAGAGGCAGTGTAGCGTGGCACTACAGGACACGGATTTCTTCCAGCCGCTTCATGACGCCGTCGTTTCCGATAAGCCGGAGGCGATTCGTGCCACCGCTTCGGAATACAACGCTGCCGACCTGGCCGAATTCATTGAGCTCACCCAGGACGACGGCGGTATTGACGGCCTGAAATTGCTGCAGAGCCTGCCCATCGAATTGCAGGCAAAGGTGTTCGGCTACATTGGCCCCGACATGCAGCGCCTGTTCGCCCGGCTGATTCCCAACCGGGAACTCGCCGGCATCCTCACGGATATGTCGTCCGATGAACGGACGGACTTTTTCCAGCTGCTGGACGAGAATCAGCAACACGCCCTGTTCCAGTCCCTGGCCAGCCGGGAGCGGGAAGACCTGCGCCGCCTGGCCAGCTTTGAAGAAGGCACCGCCGGGGCGCTGATGACCTCGGACTATGCCATGGTCAGCTCCGGCATGACCGTCGCTGCTGCCCTGAACCGGCTGCGCAACACAGCGCCAGACAAGGAGACCATCTACCACGCCTATGTGGTGGATGATGACCACCACCTGCTGGGTGCGATCTCGCTTCGTAACCTGATCACCAGTGCGCCGGGCGCGCTGGTGGACTCGCTGATGGCTACCGGGCTGGTTCTGGCCCACACCCACACCGAACAGGAAGAAGTCGCTCGGCTGATCTCCCGTTACGACCTGATCGCTTTGCCGATCATCGACGACGATGGCCGGCTGGTGGGCATCGTCACCTATGACGATGCCATGGACGTGGCCGAAGCCGAAGCCACCGAAGACATCCACAAGAGCGCAACCGTAGGCCGGCTTGAAACCGGCCTGAAAACCGCGTCGCCGTTCGCCCTGTACCGGTCGCGGGTGCAATGGCTGGTGATTCTGGTATTCGCCAATATCTTTACCGGCGCCGGCATAGCCTATTTCGAACAGACCATATCGGAACATATCGCCCTGCTGTTCTTTATGCCCCTGCTGGTGGCCAGCGCCGGTAACGCCGGCGCGCAGTCTGCCACTCTGATGGTGCGGGGTATGGCAACCGGGGACGTCTCTGCCCGGGACTGGGGCATGTTGCTGGGCAAGGATCTGCTGGTCGCCACGGCCCTGGGTCTGACCATGGCCGCGGCGGTGCTGGTGGTCGGGTTGTTGCGGGCCGGGCCGGCCATCGCGTTTGTGGTGGCGATATCCATGGTGCTGGTGGTGCTGATCGGCAGCCTGGTGGGGATGATGCTGCCGTTTTTGCTCGACAAGCTGAAATTTGACCCGGCGACGGCCAGTACGCCACTGATTACCACGATCGCGGACGTTAGCGGCGTATTGATTTACTTCAGCATCGCGACTGTGGTGCTGGGATTGGGAGACTGAGTAACGCCAGCTGAAGCTGGCCAGGCCGTAGCGACTGTTGGACGAGGCTGGCAATATCGTCCCCGGCGGATAGCTGGACCCGGAGCCACTCGGTGTCTTCCCGGAGTTGATCTGGCAGCGCCGTGCTGTGAGCAAGCGTCTTCAGATCGGCCATCAGACTCTGATCCGTCGAACCATTCAGCCAGGCTCGGGCGAGGCCGTGAAAAACCCGGTGCACCAGTGGCTCACTTTCCGGCAACGGCTCAGGCCGATGCAGCCCCGCCAGGGTATAACCCTGCTCCGCTTTGCTGATCAGGTTTACAAACACCGGCACCTGGGTAGCGAGCTCCCGGGCCCAGCTTAATAACGCGTCTGCGCTCCCTTCCTTGAGCTCAAGTTCCAGCTCACACAGATCCTGCACCTTTTGCGCCGCTTCTATCCTGCCCTCATCCAATGCGCATTCGACGGTCGCGTCTTTGCCAGTCAGCATCAGAGTCCGTCGTGAAAAATTGGTTTCAAACACCGGTGCGAGGTCAGCAAAGTCAACGCCTTCGTCCAGAGGCGTCTCTGCCAGAAGCCCCAGGTCGAGCGCTGCACTGTTTACCGGCCATTCCCATTCCTGCCGTTTGTGAGCCCCGTCCACAAACTCGCCCTGGGTTTTCAGGGTCTGGATATAGCGCCCCCCTGCCCTTCGAATCCGTAGCGCTACTTTGCGCCGGTTCAGATCACCCGCCGGGGTATCGTAGTAGGTATTGATCAGGGTTTTGTCGGTGCCGGACCTGACCCCGGGCTGGGCCAGTAACCATTGCCGGGCCTGATTCAGGGCTCGGGGAGTCAGGCTGAGTTTGACTTCCAGCTCTTCTGCCATGGCGTGGCCTCCGACGTTTTTGTGTCAGTTTAAATGAAAAAACCGGCAGTCCGAAGACTGCCGGTTTATTTGCTGCGCTACTACTTTGCTGATTCAGCGTTGGCTGATCAGAAGTAGTAAGTGGCACCTACGACCGCAACGGTGCGCTCGTCAGAGGCCACAGTGGCACCGGTTTTGCTGTCGACATACTCATATACGTCGTCACCGCCACCGAAGTAGCCTTCGATGTAGACGTACATATTGTCGGACAGGTTATGCAGAGCCTGAACGGTGATGGTGTCGTAGTCAGACTCACCGCTGAAGTCCTGCTCGGTCCGCTCATACGCCAGGGCAAAACGGTTCTTGCCGAGGGTGTAAACGCCCATGATACCGTAGGTGTCTTCCACATCCTTACGGGTGTGGTACTCAGCGGTCAGCGCCAGGTTATCCAGGCTGTAGGTACCACGGAAGCCGTAAGAGTTTTCGTTGTTGGCGTCCAGGCCGGTGTTGTCGTTGGAGTCGATGGCAGCTGCCAGCTCCAGATTGTCCATAGTGTAAACCGCCGCCAGCTGCCACGGGAAAGACTTGTCGTCGCCGCCCTTGGTGTCGCTGTCGCCGTTGTACTGCACGGCGCCCCAGACAGACAGGCCGCCGAAGGACGGAGACATGTACTGGACCAGGTCGCCTTCGCCAGTGGTGTAGGCCAGGCCGTGGCTCAGGTTGGCCGCTTCGAAGTACTCAGCGATGA
>CAYMQO010000337.1:0-2980 GCA_964392405.1 uncultured Marinobacter sp. | reverse complement strand
TAAAGGCCTTGAGCACCATGGACTTGACCTGCTCCAGCTCGCTCCACATATGAGCCGCCCGATGCTGCAGGGCCTGGAATGACGAAATGTACACGCCGAACTGCTTGCGCTCCTTCATGTAGGCAACGGCGCGGTCGAACGCTTCACTGGAAAGCCCCAGCAGCTCTGCGGCCAGATGGGCATTACCGATATCCAGCAGCTGCTGCAGCGGACCGGCGCCCTGATCCTGCTCACCCAGCACCGCATCCGCGCCAACAACCACGTTCTGAAAGCTGACTTTGGCGTAGTTGCGCCCGTCCGGGAAGATGGTGCGCTCGACGCTCACCCCTTCTGCTTTCGGGTCCACCAGGAACAGGGTAATACCGGCCTCATCCCGCTCGCCGCCACTGGTGCGGGCGGAAACGATCAGGGTGTTGGCAATGTGCCCGTCCACCACGAAAGTCTTGCTGCCATTGAGCACGAAACCATCACCCTCGGCCACGGCTTTCGTGGCAACCCGCAGGGGCTGATGCCGGCCAGCTTCATCAATGGCCAGGGCCATCAGGTGGCTGCCGTCGGCGATGCCTTTGAGCAGTTCCTTCTGGCGGTCACTGCCAGCCAGCATCAGGGCACAGGCACCCAGTACGCCGGTCGCGAACAGCGGCGACGCTGCCAGGGTGCGGCCACCCTCTTCCATGACCTGCCCCATTCCCACATGTCCGAATTCCGAGCCGCCGTGGCTTTCCGGAATCAGCGTGCCGGCCAGGCCCAGCTCAACCGCCTGGGTCCAGAATTCCGGCACGTATCCCAGCGGGGCCTTGTCGTCCCGCAGTTTACGCAACTGGGACACCGGCGCCTGCTCGCTGAACAGGCCGCGTGCGGCGTCTTTCAGCATCTGTTGTTCTTCAGTCAGTACAAGCTTTTGCATGATGGTCTCCGCCTTAGCCCAGTCCGAGAATGTTTTTGGCGATGATATTGAGCTGAACCTCGGTAGTTCCCCCTTCGATGGAGTTACCTTTGGTTCGCAACCACTGCTGTGGCAGTGCACCGGCGGGGCGGTCGTCGCCTTCCCATAACAGGCCATCGCTGCCGTAGGCAGCCACCAGCAGCTCGTAGCGGCGCTTGTTCAGCTCGGTACCGGCATATTTGAGCATGGCGGAGACGTTGCCGATGCCCTGCCCGGACTTGGCTTCGTCCCGCGCCCGCTCGGCGGTCAGCTCGTAGCCGATGGAATCAATGACCCAGCTCGCCACTTCTGTACGCAGCATCGGGTCCGCCAGCTTGCCGTCTTCCAGGCCAACGGCGTCAACCGCCAGCTCGGCCAGGGTCTTCTGACCGGCCGCGGTACTGCCCATATTGCCGATCATGCTGCGTTCGTGGGTCAGCAGGTACTTGGCGATGGTCCAGCCCTTGTCCACTTCACCAACCACCTGGTCTTTCTCGACCCGGACATTGTCCAGGAAGGTTTCGCAGAAGGGCGATTCGCCGGAAATCAGTTTGATGGGACGGGTGGAGACCCCCGGGGTTTCCATATCGAACAGCACCAGGCTGATGCCTTCCTGCTTCTTCACGTCCGGGTTGGTGCGTACCAGGGCGAACATCCAGTCGGCCTTGTCGGCGTAGGAGGTCCAGATTTTCTGACCATTGACGATAAAGTGATCGCCCTTGTCCTCGGCCTTCGTCTGCAGGCCCGCCAGGTCTGAGCCGGCGCCCGGCTCGGAATAGCCCTGGCACCAGCGGATCTCGCCCCGGATAATGGGCGGCAGATGCTGGCGCTTGAGCGCTTCCGAGCCAAATTTGAGAATGGCCGGGCCAATCATCCAGATACCAAAACTGTTCAACGGTGGACGGGCCTGGATGCGGGCCATTTCTTCCAGCAGGATCTTGTGTTCGTCACGGCTGAGGCCTCCGCCGCCATATTCCGTCGGCCATTCCGGAGCTGTCCAGCCTCGCTCGCCCATACGCTCCAGCCACAGACGCTGGTCTTCGCTCTGGTACTGGAAGTTACGACCACCCCAGCAAGCGTCCTTTTCGCTTCGAAAAGGGGATCGCATGCTCTGGGGGCAGTTCTCTTCAAGCCACGCCCGGGTTTCCTGACGGAAGGTTTCCAGATCAGTCATGCCTGTTCTCCTTGGGGCAGCGGGCCGGGACCTTGTCTCGGCCAATGTTGTTAACGGCGCCGCTGCCGGTGTCACGTTGAAATTCAGTTCCGCTAGGTAAAAACGTTAAACGGATAACCGAACCAGATAATGCCCTATCCAGAAGCAACCTGTCATGCTTTCAGCCGAAAAGATTCGGGATTTTTCTAAAATACCAATTAAAAACAGATGTTTAGGCGGAAAATCATCAATACACCTCTGTACGGCCAGCGAAACGACGGCCGGTGATATTGCTTTCTATCAGAGTTGCTCAGCCTGCTGGCGGTATTCAGCGGCCTTGGGCTCCATCCGGCGCTTACCGAATTCGGCAGCCAGTAACTGACTGGCTTCCCGTACCTGCTCCGCGGAGCCGCGTTTCCGTAAACGAACAAACGCCTTTTCGGCGGTGCGCAGATCGTCTTCCCGCAAGGCCGCGAACAGCACCCGGTTATGCTGGTCCGGGGTCAGGGGCTGGTGACTTTCGGCCAGCTCCTGGTATTCCTGCCAGACTTTTAGCAGGTTACCGGGCTGCTGCAGGCGCAGGTAGGTGTCCAACAGCTCACTGGTGCGCTCCCGGTAGGCGGACAGGTCGGGGCGCAGTTTGGCTAACTGATAGAGGTGCTCCAGCGCCACCGGTCGGTCCGGATTATGTTGCCAAAGCACTTCGAAACGCTTGCGGGCGGCATCAAAGTCCATCCGGGCCAAGGCCTCCAGGGCACTGCCATAGGCGGCTGCGAACGCCTGATCCCGGGCCTCTTCTTCCGGCTCGTAAAACGTCTGCCGTGCCTGAAACCAGCCTTTACCCAGCAACAGTATCAGCGCTGCTCCGGCCAGCAGGCCACCGGCATGGGCCAGATAGGCCA
>CAYMQO010000336.1:1205-2988 GCA_964392405.1 uncultured Marinobacter sp. | reverse complement strand
CCAAACTGGGGCACAGCAGGCAGCGGAGCGTGATGGGCGAACCAGGCCTCGTCGGAGAATACGGACTTGAGGATGCGGGCGGTTTCCATGGTTTCCAGCGACCGGTGGAAGCTGGACGCCAGATTGGCCGGTGTAAAATGGATCCGGTGGTCTGCCGTATCTGCCGCCGGGGACACTGTCGCGGCGTTGGCGACCCACATGGACGATGCTGAGTTCACGGCCGACAACAGCTCCGGACAGCTGGCTGCACGGGACAGCATGGTCTCTTCCGACCCGGTAAACCCCAGGCGCCTCAGGGTAGGCATATGGGGCCGCTCCTGAGGCGGCAGAACGCCCTGCAGCAGACCACGATCCGCCAATGCCTTCATCTTTGCCAGCCCTTGCAGGGCCGCCTCTTTCGGCCTGGATACCTGATTGGCGTTGAGGTCTGAGGCGAGGTTACCCCGGGCCAGCCCTGCGTAGTTATGGGTCGGACCCACAAGGCCATCCAGGTTCAGTTCCCGGGTTCGGGTTTTCGGCGTTTCTTTCGGATTGTAGACGTCCACCCTGATGTCCTCATATTGTCAGCTGCCTGGCGATGCCAGCCACTGCGATCCTGCTTAAAGTTTCAGGCCGGGGGCCAGCTTGTCGGGCAACGTCACCTTTTCGGATTCAAGGGACGCCATGGGCCAGGCACAGTAATCCGCAGCATAGTACGCACTGGGGCGATGATTACCGGACTCGCCGACCCCGCCGAAGGGAGCACTGCTGCTGGCGCCGGTTAACGGGCGGTTCCAGTTCACGATGCCGGCACGTACCTCGTCCGCCAGCCGGTCATACAACGCCCGCTGATCCGTGAGAATGCCGGCAGCCAGTCCGAAGCGGGTGTCGTTGGCCAGGGCAATCGCTTCGTCAAAGTCCTGGTAGCGATATACGCTCAGCAACGGTCCGAAATACTCCTCATCCGGCGCTTCTACCCCGGTCAGATCCACAATGCCCGGGGTCAGCAGCCCGGTACCTTCTTGCTGGCTCATGGCCAGCAACGATTTGCCGCCGGCTGCAGTCAGGCTATGCCAGGTGCTCATCAGACGACTGGCAGCCGCCGGGGAAATCACCGCACCCATAAATGGCTGAGGGTTGTCATCGTAACGGCCGACGGACAGGTTCTGCGCGGCTTCCATCAGGGTATTCACAAACCTGTCGCCCTCTTTCCCCACCGGCACCAGCAACCGGCGGGCGCAGGTGCAGCGCTGCCCTGCGGACAGGAACGCGGACTGCAGGGTGTGATGGACGGCAGCCCGAGTATCTTGCACGCTGTCGACAATCAGTGGATTGTTGCCGCCCATTTCCAACGCCAGAATCTTTGCTGGCTGAGGGCCGAACTGCTCGTGCAACTGCTTCCCTACTGTGGAGCTGCCGGTAAAGAAAAGGCCATCGATCTGTTGATGGGCCGCCAGCGCACGGCCAGTGGCCGAGTCTCCCTGCACCAGGTTCAGCACCCCTTGCGGGATGCCGGCCTGATGCCATAGGCGTACGGTAAGTTCGGCCACCCCCGGGGTAAGTTCGCTGGGTTTGAATACGACGGTATTCCCGGCCAACAGTGCCGGGATGATATGCCCGTTGGGCAGATGGCCGGGAAAGTTGAAGGGACCAAAGACAGCAACCACGCCGTGGGGTCGGTGCCGTAGCACGGCGCGGCCTCCTGCCACCTCGGTCTCCCGCGTTCCTGCACGCTCCTCCCGGGCCTTCACGGAAATATCGATCTTGCCGATCATGGCTGTGACTTCCGTGCGGGACTCCCACA
>CAYMQO010000336.1:0-1105 GCA_964392405.1 uncultured Marinobacter sp. | reverse complement strand
AAATGGCAGGTCTGATTCGCTGAAACCAGACGACACACTAGAAGGTATTGGTCAGAACAGCCCTTCTTTCAAGGGCGCGATGCGCACCTGATCGCCTTCCGTAATGGCAAGCGCTTCCATGATTGGCCCGGGGATCTGGACCTCTTCATCCCGAATAGCCTGTCTTGGCAGGGTTCCTACCCGGAAGTTTTCAAAATCCCGGTTACTGACCATCACCCGCTCCCCGGCGGGCAGGTTATGCAGCAGTGGCCGGTCCACCCGGCGCACGGGGCGCAGTATGCTCTGGCGTATGGTGCGGATGTTGTGCAGAAACGCTTCCACGACCGGCCCGCCATCGAAGATGTCCACCAGCCCGTTAAAGTTGAACCCCTCCGCCTGGAGCATTTTCAGAGCTGGCTCGGTATTTTTGTGCACTTTGCCGATCACCTCGGTCGCGCTGTCAGGCAGCAGGGTCAGGTAAATGGGAAAGCGGGGCATGAGTTCGGCGATAAACGATTTGTTGCCCCGGGCGGAAAGGCGGTCGGCGGCAGCGAACTCCATATTAAAAAAGCGCCTGCCCAGCGCTTCCCACAGGGGGCTGCGGCCCTGTTCGTCGGAGACGCCGCGCATTTCGGCGAAAATTTTGTCGGAGAAGTGCTGGCGGAATTCATCAAGAAACAGGAACCGGCAGCGGGAGAGCAGCAGGCCATTACCACCGCCCCGATGGCTGTCGGCCAGTAGCAGGGAGCCAATTTCGGTGGCATCGGTCATGTCATTGGTGAGGTAGAGAGTGGGGGTTCGTATGTGGACGTTGAGTTCACGGCTGTCGCTGACGGTGACACTGAGGCGGTAGTTGTAGAAGACTTCGTCGAGTCCGACTCTGGCCTGAATGCCGCTGATGCCGACGCAGCGTTGTTCTTCGGTGTCTTCGAGGGCGAAGAGGTAAAGGCCGGCTTCGGGGGGGCGCTGGCCCTGGAAGGTGGCTCTGGCTTTGTCGATTCGGGTTTGGAGGAGGTTGCGGTCTGCCGGGAGGGTGGTCAGGCCGTTGCCGGCGGTGGTGGCCATCTGGTAGAGGTCTTCGAGGTCATTGGCCTGGAGTGGTCTTATGATCAGCACGGTTACCTCC
>CAYMQO010000335.1:0-2993 GCA_964392405.1 uncultured Marinobacter sp. | reverse complement strand
GGTGTCGATACCTTCCGACGTTTCATATACATTCATGGCACTCCGGATACCGAGCCCATGGGCATCGCCCGTTCTCATGGTTGCGTGCGGATGCGCAATCAGGATGTGATCGAGTTGTATGAACGGCTCTCTCCCGGCTCTCTGGTAACCATCGAACCGTGATCCCTGACTAAAGTAAAGGAGACATTGTGGAAGAAGCTCCCGAGGTACTGACCAGCTGGTTGGACAACTGGAACCTGCTTTCCCAGAGCTGGCGCGTGGCAATTGTGGTGTTTGGGCTTGTTTTTGCGACTGCCACGATAGCATTCGTCATTAGTCGCATCATTTTATTGCTGGAACGGAGGTTCGAGCAGACAGACAACATCTGGGACGACGTGGTACTGCACGCACTGCGGCGGCCGATGATCGGCTTCGTCTGGCTGCAGGGTGTCTACTGGGCGGCCGAGGTGGCCCACCGGTATTCCGATGCGGAGATTTTTTCCGCTAACGACAAGCTGCTCGAACTGGGCTTTATCTTTATCATTGTCTGGACCCTGTTCGGCGTTATTAAACAGTTCGAAGAAATCCTGATCTCGCCGGTTAAAATGAAACGGCCGATGGACTACACCACAGTCAACGCCATCAGCAAGCTGCTCAGGGCAGTCGTGGCCATTACCGCGGCACTGACGGTGATGCAATCCCTGGGCTACAGCATTTCCGGCGTGCTCGCCTTTGGCGGCGTCGGCGGTATCGCGGTGGGCTTTGCCGCCAAGGACCTGCTGGCAAACTTCTTCGGTGGCTTCATCATCCATCTCGACAGGCCATTCAAGGTGGGTGACTGGATTCGTTCCCCAGACCGGAACATCGAAGGTACCGTAGAGGTCATTGGCTGGCGTTTAACCACCATCCGAACCTTTGACCAGCGTCCCCTTTATGTCCCGAATGCGGCCTTTACGCAGATTGCGGTGGAGAACCCGTCGCGGATGAAGAACCGCCGGATTTCAGAAACCATTCGTATCCGCTATGTGGATGTGAAGGAAGTTGCCCGCATCGTCGCGGATATCCGACAGATGTTGCAGAACCATGAAGAGATCGAAACCAAACAGACCATGATCGTTAACTTCCTGGGCTTCGGCGAGGATTCACTGGATATCATGGTTTATACCTTCACCAAGACCACGCAGTGGGTGAAGTATCACGAGATCAAGCAGGACGTCATGCTGCAGATCAGCGACATTATCGAGTCCTACGGTGCCCAGATCGCGCTGCCGACCCAGACATTGCACGTGGCCGATGCCGTTCGGGTTGAGCAGGAGCAGCGGTTGGAGCAAGACGACCCGGAAGACAGCGGGAACGAGGGTACGAATTCCGAGAGCCAGCGTACGGAAGACAAGAGGACCAGGAGTAAGAGTACCGGGAGCAAGGGTACTGTGGACCAGAGCCGTAAGGCGGCTGAGTCTGGCCCGGTGCGCGAACCCTCTGGCCCGGGCCAGAGAGTCACCCACGGAGATGAGGGCGAGTCATGAGCGGGCGGGCAGCAGGATCTGCTGGAGCAGGGGAGACCGCCATTATCGGTGGCACGGGCCTCACCGAACTTGACGGACTTACCGTGCAGGGCGAGCAGGTTATTGCGACGCCCTGGGGTGAGCCATCAGGGCCAGTGATACGGGGCGATCTTAACGGCCACCCGGTGCTGTTTATGGCGCGGCATGGTCACCCCCACCGTATTCCACCGCACCAGGTCAACTATCGGGCGAACCTCTGGGCGCTGCGTGAAGCCGGGGCATCCCGGATAATCGGGGTGAACGCGGTTGGCGGTATCACATCAGCCATGGGCCCGGCCAGAATCGCCGTTCCTCATCAGATCATCGATTACACCTGGGGGCGGGGACACACCTACTTTGAGCAGACGGAAGGTGCCGGTGCCCTGGACGAAGTAACCCACATCGATTTCACCTTTCCCTACGACGAGACCCTGCGCCAGGCGCTCTTGTCTGCGGCTGGCCGCCGGCAGGTGCTGGCGGTGGACTACGGCGTGTACGGGGCAACCCAGGGGCCGAGACTGGAGACCGCGGCAGAGGTGGCCCGGATGGAGCGTGACGGCTGCGATCTGGTGGGAATGACCGGTATGCCCGAAGCTGCGCTGGCGGCTGAGCTGGGGTTGCCGTACGCCTGCCTGGCCCTGTCCGTCAACTGGGCGGCGGGCAAGTCGGACCATATCATTACCATGGAAGAGATCGCCCAGGCCCTGGCGGAAGGCATGAGCAGCGTTAAGGCCGTGCTTGAGGAAGTGATTCCCGCGCTAAAAGTCTGAATGGTCTCTTTTAACCGCTTCGGTTGATCAGCCGCCGCCCGGCCGGGCGGCGGTGGCGAATCCTTGAATAAAAGCCCCGATCGAAGGCCTTAGTTGAGAGGCTGGAAGTAGAGCAGCACGCCGATGGTAGGGGAGTCCACGAAGTGAATTTCCTTGCTGCGCATGCGGCGGGTTTCGCGGATCCAGGTAATCAGCTCCTTGCCCGCCCTGTCATAGCTCTCGTCTCCGAAGCTGGCGTTGATGGGAGCGTCCGGACCGGCTCTGTTATCAGAGCGGGCCTCACTGTCAGACTCACCTGAAGCTGAGAAGGACTGGGCCGGACGGCTTGCACCATCGGCTTCCCGCCAGTGATTCAGGTTCACCGTAACCAGCAGAAAGCGGCGGCGGTTGATTTCAATGGTGCCTTCAATGGCGCGATGGCCGGCGGCACTGAGGTAGTCGCCCAGCTCTATGGCCAGCGGTGCACCGTTGTAGTTCTGCGGAAAGTCCTGGATCCAGCCGGTTCTCATCAGGACGCGATACTTGCCGCTGTTTTCCAGCCGTGCCGTTGAGTTATTGAGGGTCAGGTTACTGGTCAGGTTGAGGTCCGAACTCCGGTTACCCGCTTCGTCCACCACCCACAGGCGTTTGTGGCCGCTGACCGGCTCCGGCATCTTGCCGGCCATGTTTTCCTGCAGCAGCGGGTCGGCCAGCCGCTCCA
>CAYMQO010000334.1:0-2997 GCA_964392405.1 uncultured Marinobacter sp. | reverse complement strand
GCGGAGTGGTTCTTCTTGGTATCTTCCCGGCGCTTGTGATCGATGCGGGCGTCCACTTCCAGCCCGGCGGAGAACTCACCTTCCAGCACCGTTCCGATATGGAGGTGATTGTCGCCCTCCTTGCGGGTGTCGTTCACCTGGAAACGACCGCCGCTCCAGGTCAGCAAACCTGTATCGCCCACCTGACCGCCGGACTCAGCGTAGAAAGGTGTACGCTCAAGAACGATCACCGCGTCTTCGCCTGCTTTCGCGCTGCCCGGTTCACCATTTACCAGAACGGCGCGCACGATTTCATGGCCGTCAACGCGCTCGTAACCGGTAAATTCGGTAATGCCTTCAATCCTGATTCCGCCCGCATTGTAGTCAATGCCAAACTTGCTGGCGGCCCGGGCCCGCTCCCGCTGTTGCTCCATGGCTTTTTCGTAGCCGGCATAGTCCAGCGTCAGGCCCCGTTCCCGGGCAATATCGTTGGTCAGGTCTACCGGAAAGCCATAGGTGTCGTACAGGGTAAAAATTGTTTCACCGGGAATTTCCGTGCCCTGGAGTCCCGCAATGTCCTGCTCCAGCAGGCGCAGGCCCTTGTCCAATGTCTTGGCGAACTGCTCTTCTTCCTGAAGCAGGACCTTTTCAATCTGCTGCTGGCTGCTGCGCAGCTGGGGATAGGCTTCACCCATCAACGCGACCAGGGCATCCACCAGCTTATAGAAGAACGGCTGGGTTGCTCCCAGCTTGTTGCCATGGCGGGCCGCCCGGCGAATGATCCGCCGCAGCACAAAACCCCTGCCTTCGTTGGACGGCATCACACCGTCGGCAATCAGGAAGGCGCAGGAACGGATATGATCGGCCACCACCCGCAGGGAGGCTTCCGTCGTCGCCGCACCGCCCAGCACATCAGACGCTGCTTTCAAGAGATCCTGAAACAGATCGATTTCATAGTTGCTGTGAACGCCCTGCAATACCGCGGCTATACGCTCGAGGCCCATGCCCGTGTCCACGGACGGCTTTGGCAGGGGATGCATCTCGCCATCCGCGGTCCGGTTGTACTGCATGAAGACCACGTTCCAGATTTCGATGTACCGGTCGCCGTCCTCATCGGGGCTGCCGGGAGGTCCACCGGCGACATCCGGGCCATGGTCGTAGAAGATTTCGGTGCAGGGGCCACAAGGGCCTGTGTCGCCCATCTGCCAGAAGTTATCGGAAGCATAGCGGCCTCCGTTATTGTCGCCAATGCGGACGATGCGCTCCGCCGGAACGCCGATTTCCTGGTTCCAGATATCATACGCTTCGTCATCTTCGGCATAGACGGTTACCCAAAGCTTCTCCACCGGCAGCTTCAGCCACTGGTCACCGGTGAGGAAGGTCCAGGCGAAATTGATGGCTTCACGCTTGAAGTAATCCCCGAAGCTGAAGTTACCCAGCATTTCGAAGAAGGTATGGTGCCGGGCGGTGTAGCCCACGTTTTCCAGGTCATTATGCTTGCCGCCGGCCCTCACACATTTCTGGGAGCTGGTCGCACGCACATAATCCCGCTGCTCGCGGCCCAGGAAGACATCCTTGAACTGGTTCATGCCCGCGTTGGTGAACAACAATGTCGGGTCGTCATGGGGTACCAGTGAACTGCTCGACACAATGGTGTGCCCCTGCTGTTCAAAATACCTGAGAAACGCCTGTCGTAGCTCTGCGGTTTTCATAGACCTCTGATACCCTTATATAAACTCAGCGATAAACCCGGCAGTAAATCCGGTAAGTCACCAGCGAGAGATCCGGAAACGAACCCCGCTATACCGACAATTAAATCCCAACAGGGCTACTGACCGGCTGGCAGTATCCCGATGCTTACATGCGTGTGCAAATCGGCTACTCTAGCACACGCTCAAAATCAGGAAAAACAGACACATCCTTTTAAAGGCCACCCCCCTGGACGGTCAGTAGCAGACGTAAACCCCATCAGGAGAACCCATGCCCCGACGCTTCCACGACGCCGAGGAACTATTTCCCCCAGCCACTGCACTTAAACGGGCACTGGCAATTATCTACGACGGATTGATCAGCATTGCCGTGCTGCTGGTCGCAACATGGATCTATACCATGATCGCAGGGTGGCTGACTGGTTGGGACAAGTACGAACAAATGGCCGAGGCCGGTACCCTTTCCGGTGATCCTGCGCTGACGTTTTCCCTGTTCCTCGTACTTTATCTGTTCTTTGCCTACTTCTGGACCCGCCTCGGCCAGACCCTCGGCATGCAGGTCTGGCGTGTCCGCATCGAGAATCTGGACGGCACGTCCGTCAGTTGGACCCAGGCACTGTTCCGTTACGGCACTGCCGCAGCCGCCATATTTATCACGCTGCTGGCCAGCCATTACCTTGGGCCGGTGACCCTGTTTCTGACCGTACCCCTGATCCTCGCCCTCTTCTGCCCCATCAACGGACTGTCGGTAACCGACCGGGTGTCCAACAGTGTGGTTGTGCAGGTTCCCATGGAAAAACGCCGGAAGGGCTGAGCGCTAGCCAGCCCGCCGCATCAGCCACGCGCCGATCAGCCCGCTGACCAGGATCGGGATCAGAATGGCCAGGATCGGGTTGAAACCAAACACCACGCTCATGGGGCCCAGCAGATCCTGGCTGTATTTGAACAGTAGCCCGACAATCAGTCCGGTAAATACCCGGAAACCCATGGTGACCGATCGCAGCGGGCCAAAAATAAACGAAATGGCCACAATCACCAGCACGGCTGTTCCCACCGGCATCAGCATCTTTTTCCAGAACGCCAGCCAGTAACGGGCCGACGTCAGGCCCTGCTGGTCGAGATAGCGTGCATAAGTGTAAAGTCCGCTCAGGGACAGGTTGTCGGGCTTAACCAGCAGCACCGCCAGCACCTCCGGCGTCAGTCCACTGTCCCAACGCTCACGGGCGCTTTCTTCCAGCGCCGCACCCTCACGGCTTAGCAAGGTGCGGCGAACGTCTTCCAGTATCCAGTGGTCACCCTGAAAACTGGC
>CAYMQO010000333.1:0-3007 GCA_964392405.1 uncultured Marinobacter sp. | reverse complement strand
CTGGAATACCATTACGGCAAGCACCACAACACCTATGTCACCAAGCTCAACGAGCTGGTGGAAGGTACAGACGACGCCAACAAGTCGCTGGAAGACATCATCAAGAGCTCCAGTGGCCCGCTGTTCAACAACGCTGCGCAGGTCTGGAACCACACTTTCTACTGGCACTGCCTGAGCCCCAACGGTGGCGGCGAGCCTACCGGCGCTGCAAAGGAAGCCATCGAGAAGGCCTTCGGCTCCTTCGATGCCTTCAAGAAAGAGTTTAACGAAAAGGCCGCCGGCAACTTCGGCTCCGGCTGGACCTGGCTGGTCAAAAAGGCCGATGGTTCCGTCGCTATCGCGAACACCAGCAATGCTGAAACACCGCTGACAGGCCCGGACA
This sequence comes from uncultured Marinobacter sp., assembly GCA_964392405.1. GTDB lineage: Bacteria > Pseudomonadota > Gammaproteobacteria > Pseudomonadales > Oleiphilaceae > Marinobacter. Next base: position 2,625 of record CAYMQO010000333.1, on the reverse strand, counting down.
AGCCGGTACTGACCGTTGATGTGTGGGAGCACGCCTACTACATCGACTACCGCAACAGCCGTCCGAACTACCTCGAAGCCTTCTGGAATCTGGTTAACTGGGATTTCGTAAACAAAGAACTGGCGTAATACAGCCATTTTCCGATCCCACCGGAGCGCCCGATTGCAGCGCTCCAGAAGCCCGCACCTGTGCGGGCTTTTTTGTTGAGGGCGCCCGTGGATGGCCCCAGTACCCAGCCTTACAAAATGAAACAACGGTACGGCTGCTATTCTGAAAGAATGTTAATTCAAGTCATGCAAACAAAAAGAACTGGTCCATACTGAATCATTAGTGTGCTGCCCTAAAGACTCAGACACCCGTCATCCGGAATTTGATGGCCATGAAAGACGAATTCCAACTGGAACGACGCCTTAGCTCCCGCATGCTCCGTTGGGTGCTCTCCGCCGCGGTCATTGGCGGTATGCTGCTAGGCATCGCGCAGATCATCCTGGATGCCCGCCGGGTCTCGGCGGACGTTGACCGCCACGGCGTACAGACCATTGAACTGGTACGGGATGCCGCAACCCAGGCCATCTTCAGCCTGGACGACGATCTGGCGAAGCAAGTGGTGGCCGGATTGTTTGGCCAGGATGAGCTTCAGAGCGCAGCTATCCGCCACCCCGGGGGCAGCCTTCTGGCGGGCCATCAGCGCCCACTCAGGGAATCTCCCTGGCGCACCATTACCAACTGGATCTTCGGCGAAACCCGTAGCTATTCCGTTGACCTGCAACACGACGGGCTGACCCTCGGCGACAAACCCGTGGTCTACGGCGAACTGGAACTGGTCTACGATACCGCACCGGCGGCCCGGGCCTGGGTAGAGCGGTCGGCGCTGACCTTTGTTGTCGGCATCATGCGGGCAATCATTGTCGGCCTGATCCTGTTTCTGGTGATGTATCGGTTGATGTCCAGACCGCTGCAACGGGTGGTCAGCGCACTGTTACAGGTTGACCCGGTGCATCCGGACCGACGGCTGCTACAACGCCCCCGTGGCCATCAACGGGATGAGCTGGACATTCTGGTAAAAGCCATCAACCAGCTGCTGATTTCCATCGCCGAAAGCCGGCGAAAACATCAGGATGCGGAAAACCGGGTCAATCGCCTCAGCCGCTACGACCAGCTCACCGGGCTCCCCAGCCGGGAAACCATACTGACTGCCCTCACCGGCGCCATTGAAGAATCCCAGCGCAGCCTCGACAAACTGGCGGTTTATTGCTGTGGCATAGACGACTTCAAGTCCATCAACGAACTGCGGGGCTATCAGACCGGCGATCTTATGCTGCGGGTTCTGGCTGAGCGGCTCAATACCAAGACCCGGCTGGACCATTCCCTGGCAGGTCGCCTCAGCGGCGATCAGTTTGTGGTGATTGCCCATCCGATAGAAGACCAGTACGAGGCGGCAAAGCTGGCAGAATCGCTGCTGGAACTGTTCCGCGAGCCCATCAGCCTGGACGGCGACATCCAGCGGGTCACCGCCACCATCGGCGTGGCCCTCTACCCCACCGATGCTACCGAAGCGGGGCAGCTCCTGCAGCACGCCGAACAGACCATGACCCTCGCCAAAGCGGGAGCCAGTAACCACAGCCGTTTCTATGTCGCCAGTATTGACCAGGAAATCCGTGCCCGCAGACAGCTGGAAAAGGACCTGGCCCAGGCCATACCCCGGGGAGAGTTCCATCTCGTCTACCAGCCCCAGGTCAGCCTCCAGAGTAACCGCATTATCGGTGCGGAAGCCCTGTTGCGCTGGACCCATCCGGAGCGGGGCAATATACCGCCGGATCAGTTTATTCCCATTGCCGAACAGAACGGCACGATTGTTGAAATTGGCGAATGGGTACTGGACGAAGCCTGTCGACAGGCTGCCATCTGGGCGGCCCAGGGCTCACCCCTGCGTATCGCCGTCAACCTGTCAGCCATTCAGCTCCGCCAGACCAATATCGTGGGGACGATTCTGGATACCCTTGGCCGACACCAGATTCCGCCCGGCCGGCTGGAACTGGAAGTGACCGAAACCGGTTTTATGGAGAACCTGGAAGACGCCGTACAGAAACTCTGTCAGCTGAAGAGTGCCGGCATCAGTATCGCCGTGGACGACTTCGGTACCGGATACTCATCACTGACGTATCTGAAGCGAATGCCCATCCAGCACATCAAGATTGACCGGCAATTCATACAGGACCTGCTGACCAACGAGGACGGGACCCGCATTGCCAATACCATTATCGACCTTGGCAGAAGCCTGAACCTGTCGGTTATCGCGGAGGGGGTGGAAACCCATGAGCAGGAATTCTACCTGCGCCAGCGCGGCTGCCAGATTGGTCAGGGTTATCACTTCAGCCGCCCGCTAACCCCCGAGGCTTTTGAGGAATTTGTGGTGCAATTCCACGGCAGGCTTGAGGAAAACGTGGACAATCCGCAATATAACCGCTGACTCCCAATCAGGAACCGATCCGTCATGACTTCTACACTCATCGGCCTTGCCGTAATCGCCGTTGTGGTTATCTACATCGTGGCCATCTATAACCAGCTGGTCTCATTCCGGAATCAGTTCAGGAACGGCTTTGCGCAGATCGATGTACAGCTTCA
>CAYMQO010000332.1:0-3011 GCA_964392405.1 uncultured Marinobacter sp. | reverse complement strand
AGTTAGATTTCGCTCAAAACCTGTACACATTTTGAATGAATTTGTTGTTATATGCTTATTCACTTTTAACCTAAAGACACTGCCCTTAGCTGAGCCACCCCATGAACTCGCTCATACGCCACCACCTGACCCGCTCTGACCGGCGGCTCTGGCGCCTCGCCTGGCCACTAATGCTGACCAATCTGACGGTGCCCCTGCTCGGCCTGGTGGATACCGCGGTACTCGGCCACCTCAAAAGCCCGGTCTATCTGGGCGCGGTTGCCGTCGGCGCCAACCTGTTCAGTATTCTCTACTGGTCATTCGGATTCATGCGCATGGGCACAACGGGCCTTGCGGCCCAGGCCTACGGACGACGTGATGCCACCGCCCAGGCAGCGCTGTTGCTACGGTCCCTGCTGCTGGCGATGGCCATCGCCATGGTGCTGATCGTGCTGCAGGCGCCGCTGATCCGGATCGGGCTGGCGCTGATGAATCCCGGACCGGAAGTTACCGCGCTGGCGGCAGAATACGCGGCCATTCGTATCTGGAGCGCACCCGCAGTTCTGGCCCAATACACCCTGGTGGGCTGGCTGATCGGCTGCCAGCTACCCCGGGGACCCATGATCATGCTGATCGCCGCCAACGGCATGAACATTGTTCTGGACGTCATGTTCGTCACGGTTTTCGGCTGGAACAGCCGGGGTGTCGCGCTGGCGACGGTGATCGCGGAATACTCGGCCGCAGGGCTGGGCCTCTGGCTGGTCTGGCAACGCCTGCCGGACCACCGGGCGTCCTTTCGGACGTTACTCGGGCAGGTAAGTGATTACCTGGCCCTGATTCAGGTCAACCGCTATCTGATGGTCCGGACCATTACCCTACTGCTGGCGCTGGCGTTCTTCACTGCCCAGGGCGCCCAGCAGGGGGAACAGATACTCGCCGCCAACGCGGTATTGCTGACCTTCCTGCTGGTGATCTCCAACGGCCTGGATGGATTTGCCAACGCCGCCGAGGCGATGGTGGGACAAGCCGTCGGTGGCGGCTCACACAGTCGTTTTCTGGTCGCCTGCCGCACTGCAACCCGCTGGTCAGTTATCGGGTCCGTGTTGCTCACGGTGCTCTTCGTACTCACCGGCCACTGGCTGATCGGGCTTTTGACGAGCATAGAGGATGTTCGTGCAACGGCGCGCCAGTTCCTGCCCTGGCTGTGGCTGCTGCCTGTCACGGCGGTCTGGGGCTACCTGTTCGATGGTATTTTTATCGGCGCGACCCGTACGCGGGACATGCAGAACACCATGTTGGTTTCGGCACTGGCGGTCTTTCTGCCGGCCTGGTGGCTCACCACCGGTTGGGGAAATCATGGCCTCTGGTTCGCCCTGATCATGCTGATGGTCGCCCGCGCAATCAGTATGGGGACGGTGTTCATGGTCCGAACCCGAAACCGGTCATGGTTCCGACATGAGTGATTATTAATCCCGACAGCAGGCCCGTAAATCTCAACTACACTGCAGAACAAGGGGCATCCCCCACCGGATTCCCCGTGATTTCCAGCAAACCCGGCATTGTCTGACATGGCGCTAGAGGCAGTATTGAACATCATTGATCAGGCCCGTCGGCAGGAAGCCCATTCCGGTGAGTTTCTCCGCCAGATGCGCGAGAAGGCGAAGTGTCTCCCCGCGCGAGTTGCCATCGAAGGCTACCAGCCGGCCATGTGTCTGTTCCAGTTTGCCATCGAGTACATCGAAATGGCCCCCCGGCTGATCGACTGTATCGATGACTGCGCCCGCAAGTCGGGCCGACGGCGCCTGTTCGATCCTTTTATCCAGACCGCCATCTGCTGCTTTACCCAGCCCGCACTTATTTTTACCCACACCAACAGCCTTGATGGCCTGCTGGTCAAGGCCTACCTCTGCCATCGGCTGATGGAAGAAATGTACGAGAACAACCTGTCTACCCGCCGCAGCAAGCTGGTGGATCTTGAGGTGACCCGTGCCAACCTGTTGGTACACCAGCTGATCGGCGAGCCCTTCGCCAACGAACTGGACGAATCCATTACCCTGACCGCGCTCAATCTGGCCGGTTCACCGGACTATTACGAGCTGAACCTGGACCCCTTCGTGAGCGAGCTTCGCAAGGCCGCCCATGAGTGGATGCGGGAGTACTGGGACAACCTGCTGACCCGCAATCACATCCAGTTTTCCCTGATGCCCTGAGCCATTACCGCTTTGCCCATCGGCGATCGCAGGCCCGGCGGAGCGCCTGCAGCGTGATCCAGCCGTGCTCCTCCGCGACTGTATCGCGGGCAATCCTTGGCGACAGTGACTGGCAGAGGTAAGCTTGCGGCATTCACTGGCGCCGATTGCCAGCAAACTGAGCCTCAACCGTCACCGTCATCATTGGAGTACCATATTCATGGATAATGCCGACCTCGGAAAGCTGATCCTTCGCCTGACCCTGGGTGGGCTGTTGCTGTTCCACGGCATCAGCAAGCTGCTTAATGGCACCGGCTTTATTGAAGGGTTGCTGACCAGCCATGGTATTCCGGCCTTCTTCGCCTATGGTGTATTTATTGGCGAACTGCTGGCCCCACTGATGGTAATTCTGGGCTATCACACCCGTATCGGCGCGCTTCTGATCGTGTTCAACATGCTGGTGGCCTTCGCCCTGGCACATACCCATCAACTGTTGAAAATCGGCAGCGGCGGCGGCTGGGCGCTGGAACTGCAGGGTTTCTTCCTATTTACCGCGCTGGCGCTGATCTTCCTCGGGCCCGGACGGTACAAGCTGAAGAGCTGAGGATACGATGATGACCCGACACGTCAAACCCGGCCGCTATCGGCACTACAAGGGAAAGGACTACGAAGTCATCGGCACGGCCCGCCACAGCGAAACCGAGGACTGGCTGGTCGTCTACCGCTGCCTTTATGGGGACTACAGCCTCTGGGTCCGCCCGCTGGAGATGTTCACCGGATCGGTTGATGTGGCCGGCGAACAGGTACCCCGCTTCACCCGGATCAGCGACGATTAAGGGCCGC
>CAYMQO010000331.1:0-3016 GCA_964392405.1 uncultured Marinobacter sp. | reverse complement strand
TTGCGGGACATTACAGCCGTCGCAACAGTTCGTCGGCCTGCTGTCGTTCCTCGTCCGTCAGGGCTTCTTCGTTACGGCGCTTGCCGGAACGGCGTACAATAAAAAAGATCACCGTTAGCCCGATCAGCACCACGATGGCTGGCAACAGCCACAATAACGCCGTGCGGGCATCAAATACGGGCTTGTAATGCACAAATTCGCCGAACCGCGCCACCATGGCATCCACCACGGTCTTTTCATCCGCCCCATCCTGCACCATGCGATACACCTCGCTGCGCATATCTTCGGCAATGGGTGCATCCGAGTCGGCAATGTTCTGGTTCTGGCACTTGGGACAGCGCAGTTCGCTAAGCAGCCGGTTGAACTTTTCCCGCTCGGCTTCCGATGCCAGCGGGTACATGTCCTCCGCCAGGGAGGACGCATCCGATGACTGGGCCAGAGCCAGCGGCGCCATCGTCGCCATGAACAGAACCAACAGCCAGCGCGTCATGATCCCTCCTGCTGATATTGACGGACCACGGGAGCGAGCTTCTGCTCCCATACCTCAGGGTTAACCACGCCAACATGGCGATAACGCACGATGCCCTGGCTGTCGATCACGTAGGTTTCCGGCGCGCCGTAGACACCCAGGTCAAAGCCGAGCCGGCCCTGGGGATCGAACAGGGAAATCTGGTAGGGGTCGCCCAGATCCCGCAGCCAGCGCAGGGCGAGGTCCCGGTTGTCCTTGTAGTTCAGGCCGATCACCGGAATGCCCTTCTCTTCCGCCAGCCATACCAGATCGCCGTGCTCATCCCGACAGGCGGGGCACCAGGTGCCCCAGACGTTGAGTAGCGAAACCTGACCCAGAAAAACATCCGACGTCAGGGTGCGGTCGGGGTTCTGGAGGTCCGCCAGTTCAAAAGCCGGAACCGGTTTGCCGATGAGCGCCGACTCCAGTTCCTGGGGGTCATTGCCCAGACCTGTGTAAAGGAAAATCCCGAAAGCCACCGCAACGATGACGGGCAGGAACAACAACGCACGCCTCATGCACCCACCTCCACAGGGCGACCGTCGGCCCCGCCAGCTACTGGCGCAGTCTTGGAGCGTTCGGTCGCTACATCACGAATCCGATAGCGGCGGTCGGCAATGGCCAGGAATCCGCCCAGGGCCATGACCAGCGCTCCCAGCCAGGTCCAGCGTACCAGCGGCTTGTACTGCAGGCGCACCGCCCAGGCGTTGTTGGATACCGGCTCTGCCACGGCGACAAACAGGTCCCGCAGGAAGCCGGCGTTGATTCCGGCTTCTGTCATCACGTTGCGTTGCACTACATAGCGGCGACGTTCCGGATAAACAGTGGCGACTCTCTTGCCATCACGGCTGATATCGAAGCGGGCCACCAGGGCGGTAAAGTTCGCGCCTTCCCGCTCGCCCACTGAGGCGAAGTGGAACTGGTAGGCGCCCGCCTCCGCCACATCGCCGGGGCTCATACGCACGTTGCGCTCAATGCCATAGTTATTCACCACCGTGGCACCAGCAATCACCATCGCCAGGCCCAGGTGACCGAGCACCATGCCGTAGAAGCTGCGGGACTGACGGCGGAGGCCATGCAGCCGGCCATGGCGGGAGCCGGACTTGTCCCACACATCCTGAAGCGTTGCCACCGCGCACCAGGCGGCGGCCAGGACACCGAAGAACGCCCACAGGCTGAAGCCTTCCCAGAGGCCGGCTGTTTCCGAAGTGGTCGCGTTACCCAGGGTCAGCACCACCGCCAGGGCGATCAGAACGCTCGCCACCGAAGGCAGGATCATTTTACGAAGCAGGCGTTCCCCATCGGTTTTCTTCCAGCGGGAGAAAATTCCCACGCCCAGCAGAACCCCGACGACGATGGCAATGGGGCTGAATGTCAGGTTAAAGAAGGGTTCACCGATGGAGATGTTCCCCAGCTCGAAATAGTCGGCAATAAGCGGGAAAATCGTGCCGACCAGCACCAGCAGCATGGCAGCCATCAGCAGTACGTTATTCAGCAGCAGGAAAACTTCCCGGGACAGGGGACCAAAGCTGGCACGGGTATGCACCACCGGCGCACGAAACGCGTAGAGCGTCAGGCTTCCGATAACGCTGATGGCCAGCAGCATCAGCAGGAACGATCCCCGGGTGGGGTCAGATGCGAAGGAATGCACAGACGTAATCACACCAGACCGCACCAGGAACGCGCCCAGCAGACTGAGGGCAAAGGTGAGAATGGCCAGCAATACCGTCCAGCTCTTGAAGACGCCGCGCTTTTCAGTAACCGCAAGGGAGTGCATCAGTGCCGTACCGGAGATCCACGGCAACAGCGACGCGTTTTCCACCGGATCCCAGAACCACCAGCCGCCCCAGCCCAGCTCGTAATAGGCCCACCAGCTGCCCAGGGCAATGCCAAGGGTCAAAAAGCCCCAGGCGACCGTCGTCCAGGGACGGGACCAGCGGGCCCAGGCGGCGTCCAGCCGGCCGTTGATCAGTGCCGCAATGGCAAAGGCAAAGGCCACCGAGAAGCCGACGTAGCCCATATACAGCATGGGCGGGTGCATGATCAGACCAATGTCCTGCAGCAGCGGGTTCAGATCAGCGCCGTCGGCCGGCACGTTGGGCAGGATCCGGTCAAACGGATTGGACGTCATCAGGATAAACAGCAGGAAGCCGACACCCACCATGCCCATGACAGACAATACCTGGGATACCATCACCGAAGGCAACCGGCGGCTGAAGGTGGCCACCGCAAGCGTCCAGCCGCTCAGCATCAGGATCCACAGCAGCAATGAACCTTCATGACCGCCCCAGACAGCACTCAACTTGTAGAACCAGGGCATCAGACTGTTGCTGTGGTTGGCTACGTAGGCCACCGAGAAGTCGTCCGTAAGGAAGGCGTTGGTCAGCAGCGCAAAAGCAATGGCGATAAACACAAACTGCCCTGCGGCCAAAGGCCGGGCGAAAGCCTGCAAGCTGTTACGGGCCGTCAGGGAACCATAAAGAGGCACCACGGACAGTAACACCGACA
>CAYMQO010000330.1:0-3024 GCA_964392405.1 uncultured Marinobacter sp. | reverse complement strand
GAGATGGTCGCCGTGGGTGCGATTGCCATCACGTTGCTGTTGCGCATGCCGTTACAGGCGACAAGTTCCCGTATCGGGGCCCAGTCCAGGCAGCTTTCCCGATTCACCGAGAACTCCCCGTCCCGACGGTTCTCGTGCAGCAGATCAAGGGAGTCGATGGGCAGAATGCCCTGGTCCCAGAGGGAGCCCTGGTAGCTCTCGTAGGTACCACGCTCCCCGGCCAGTTCGGCAGACGCGCGGATGGCGAAGTAGCTGATCTGTTCCATGGCCAGATCGGCAAACGCCACCGCCTCCGGACTGGCGTAGGCGATGCCGAGCTTGTACAGGGCGTCCTGAAAACCCATCAGGCCAAGGCCCACCGGGCGGTGTTTGAGGTTGGAGTTTCTCGCCTGGGGGACGGCGTAGAAGTTGATATCAATGACGTTATCCAGCATACGCACCGCGGTGGTGATGGTGCGCTCCAGCCGCTCTACGTCCAGCTCGCCGCCATCGACGTGAGCCGCCAGGTTTACGGAACCCAGATTGCAGACGGCAATTTCATCGGCGCTGGTATTGAGGGTGATCTCGGTGCACAGGTTGGAGCTGTGAACCACGCCCTGATGCTGCTGGGGCGAGCGCAGGTTGCACGGGTCCTTGAAAGTGATCCAGGGGTGGCCGGTTTCAAACAGCACCGTCAACATCTTGCGCCATAGCTGCTTTGCCGAGACTTTCCTGAACAGGGTTATCTGACCCTGTTCCGCCAGCGCTTCATAGTGTTCGTAGCGCTGGCGAAAGGCGTTTCCGTACAGGTCGTGCAGGTCGCTGACGTCGCTGGGGGAAAACAGGGTCCAGTCCTTATCGTCGCGCATGCGTTCGATCAGCAGGTCCGGCACCCAGTTAGCAGTGTTCATATCGTGGGTACGGCGCCGTTCGTCACCGGTGTTCTTACGCAGTTCGAGGAACTCCTCGATATCCAGGTGCCAACTTTCCAGATACGCACACACCGCGCCCTTGCGTTTACCGCCCTGGTTCACCGCAACCGCCGTGTCGTTCACCACTTTCAGAAATGGCACCACGCCCTGACTCTGGCCGTTGGTACCCTTGATGTGGGAGCCCAGCGCCCGCACCGGCGTCCAGTCGTTACCCAGGCCGCCCGCCCATTTGGACAGCAGCGCGTTATCCTTGATCGCCCCATAGATGTTCTCCAGGTCATCCTGCACGGTGGTCAGGTAGCACGACGAGAGTTGCGAGTGACGTGTCCCACTGTTGAACAGGGTGGGCGTGCTGGCCATGTAGTCAAAGCTGGACAGCAGATGGTAGAACTCAATGGCCCGGGCGTTGGGGTCGTCCTCCCGCAGCGCCAGACCCATGGCAACCCGCATAAAGAACACCTGGGGCAATTCCAGCCGGGTCTGGTTCCAGTGCAGGAAGTAGCGGTCGTAGAGGGTCTGCAGACCCAGAAAGCCGAACTGATGATCGCGACCGGGTTGCAGCGCCTCGCCCAGGCGCTCCAGATCGAACGCCGCCAGGGCCTCGTCCAATAATCCGTAACGGATGCCCTGATGGATAAAAGCTTCCAGAGCCTGGGGATACACGTCCTCAAGGGAAAGCGTGGCGGGCAGACCCAGCGCGCCAGTGGTTTCAAGGCGGAGCTGCTCCAGCAGCAGGCGGGCGGTTACCGCGCTGTAGTCCGGCTCCTGCTCGATACGGCCGCGGGCCGTCATGATCAGGGCGGAAATGACGCCGGTTTCCTCAATGCCGTCATAGAGGTTGCGTAACGCATCTTCCACCAACGACTCACCGTTAATCCCGTCCAGGCCTTGGGACGCCTGCTCCACCTGGAGCTTCATCAGCCCCAGGTCCAGCGGCGCTGCAGAGCCGTCGGCCTTTTTCACGGTCAGATGGGGGTGGGCCTCCACTGGTTCCGTCAGTGCACGTTTGCGGGCCTGTTCTTCCCGGTAAAGCACGTAAGCCCGGGCAACCTTCTGCTCACCGCCCCGCATCAGGGCCAGTTCAACCTGATCCTGAATATCCTCGATATGAACCTTACCGCCCGCCTTCAGGCGTCGGCTGATGGCGTGGATAACCTGTTGAGTCACCGTCTGGACGGCGTGATTGATATGAGCGGAACCTGCTGCCTGGTCACCTTCCACGGCAAGGAACGCCTTGGTGACAGCGACACTGATCTTGGACGGGTCAAACCCTACCAGCGTGCCGTTTCGCTTGATAACCTGCAGGGATTCGGCAGCCGCCTGAGGGGCTTCAGCCAGAGCTGTGGACATGGTGTGCTCCTGTACAACGCGTTGGGTGTGGCTGGCTTTGCGTTGTCAGGAGGGGTTTACGGTTCAGGTTTCACCACGGAATCTCCGCAAGAGCACGGAAAACAACAACGAACCATGGCAAAAAAGGAATCCGACCGCTTAACCTTATCAACGCGAAGGCACAGCATGCTGTCTCGGCCGGTCTTCGGACTCAGGGGCATGAACCTGTCGGTTCAGCCTTACGGGCGACTTCCCGGCATTCTGCCAGTGTCATTTGCCCGCTCGTTCCCCATTACCGCTGCGCGTCAGTTCCGGATTCTCACCGGATTCCCCACTACCTGATCATGGATTGGTCACAATATATGGTAGTACGCCAGAGACGTTGTCACTATATATGGGCGATCTACAAAGGACAACCTTGGTCATCAATACCGTGGGTTCAGAGCACAAAGTTAACTCCCAACCGCAGACTGGTTTCTGTAACCGCCAGACAGAAGGAAGTAATGCTGCGATAGAGCAGACCGTAAAGACCTGCGAGGTTTGACTCAGCTTCGGGTCAGTAGGGTGAGCAGTATGGTTTGGACCCGGGCCTTTGACTCGGCATCCATACAGGAGAAATCTTCTACGTGGAGGTGATGCTGGCGGAGCAAACGGGACAGACACCCCGCATCCAGTGTAATGGACACCGGCTGGGATTCTGAACTGGCCAGCCAGTCGATGGTTGCTATATCGGCAATCCGGCTGGGCCGGGACGGTTGGGGTTCTCGAAAGGGCACACCCATGG
>CAYMQO010000329.1:0-3029 GCA_964392405.1 uncultured Marinobacter sp. | reverse complement strand
GGAGCGGATGAGTTTGTGACAACAGACTGCGGCTGCCTGATGAACCTCAACGGCTATGCCGAGAAACAGGGGCATGAGCTGCGGGGGGAACACATACTCAGCCTGCTTTGGCGACGGACCGGTGAACCGGCAGGCGAGGATCCGGCAGTTTGACCATGACCAGGCCGACGGACGGCGCTCAGCAATTTCATCCCCGCGCCCGGCGGGCCATCAACGACCCCCGGCTTCGCCAGAACTTCCGACGGGCCATGGACGGACTCATGGAGAAGCGCCACGCTGCGTTCGAAGACCGGGATCTGGAAGCATTGCGAACCCTGGGAGCCAGCATTCGCCAGCGGGCTCTGGCCCGGCTGCCGGAACTGCTGGAACAACTGGAACAGCGGCTGACCGCCAATGGCGTCCAGGTTCACTGGGCCACAGACAGTGACGAAGCCTGCCGTATCGTGACGGAAATCTGCAAACGCCGTAACGCCCGGTCGGTGATCAAGGGCAAGTCCATGGTGAGTGAGGAAATGGACCTCAACCACCACCTGGCCTCCCGTGGCATTGAAGCACTGGAATCCGATCTGGGCGAGTACATCGTGCAGTTGGCGGAAGAAACCCCCTCCCACATCATTATGCCGGCGATCCACAAGAACACCGGCGAAATCGCCGACCTGATGCACCGCAAGACCGGCTCCGACCGGTCCACCGATGTGGACTACCTGACCAGCCAGGCTCGCCAGCAATTACGGGAAAAGTTCCAGGCCGCCGATATCGGCATTACGGGGGTCAACTTTGCGGTGGCCGAAACCGGTACGCTCTGTCTGGTGGAGAATGAGGGTAACGGCCGCATGACGACCACGGTACCTTCGTGCCATATCGCAGTGACCGGTATCGAGAAAGTGGTGCCCACACTGGCGGACCTGCCGCCATTGCTGGCACTACTGACCCGCTCCGCCACCGGGCAGCCCATCACCACCTATATCAACATGATTTCCGGCCCGCGCCGCGACGGTGAGCTGGACGGGCCTGATAGCGTTCATCTGGTGCTGGTGGATAACGGCCGGTCCGATATTTACCAGGACGACGAGCTGATCGATACCCTGCGCTGCATTCGCTGCGGCGCCTGCATGAATCACTGCCCGGTGTACACCCGGGTTGGCGGTCATACCTACGGTACGACTTACCCGGGCCCCATCGGTCAGATTCTTATGCCCCAGCTTCTGGGACTCGCTGACACCCGGCACCTGCCGTCAGCATCCAGCCTTTGCGGTGCCTGTGGTGAGGTTTGCCCGGTGAAGATTCCCATACCCGACCTGCTGGTGCGATTACGACGGGAAACCATGGACGGTGACCAGGTGCAGCCATCAACGGTGAAGGAGCACGGGATCAACCGAAGCTGGAAAGAGGCGCTGATCTGGCAGGGCTGGCGATGGCTGCACACCAACCCGACCGTCTACCGGCTGGGCACCGCTGTTGCGAGCCGGTTACGGGCACTGCAACCGACCCGGCTGGGCGCGTGGACCCGATACCGGTCTGTCCCCCGGCTCGCCAAAAAGACACTTCACCAGCAGCTCCGGGAGCGGCGATCATGAGTAGCCGTGATCATATTCTTGAGCGACTCCGCCAGCGGCGGCGCACCACGCAGCCAGCGCCCGAGGGCAACGCTGGCCCTGTGCTGGCATCCCCCTGCTGTACCCTTGACCAGAAACTGGCCAGATTCCAGGCAGCCATGGAAGCCGTGCACGGGGAGGTTCTTGACTGTCGCGATCGCGATTGGGTAACCATGCTGGCGGACTGGTTGCAGGCGCGGCGCATCAGGACACTGCTGGTGGGTAACGGGCGGGAACCCCTGGCGTCACTGTCCTCATCCAGCGCGGGCCTGCCGGAACTGATCCGCTACGACGAGCCGGCGGAAAACTGGCAGGACTACCTGTTCGACCAGGTCGATGCCGGCCTGACCACAACCCGGGGTGGCATAGCTGAAACCGGATCACTTATCCTGTGGCCGGACACTGCCGAGCCCCGGCTGATAAGCCTCGCGCCACCGGTACATATCGCCCTGCTTAAAGCATCGGACCTGTACGGAACCTTTGCCGACGCCATCCGGGCCCAGAACTGGTCCTCCGCAATGCCAGCCAACGCCCTGCTGATTTCGGGCCCGTCCAGGACGGCCGATATCGAACAGACCTTGGCCTACGGGGTCCATGGCCCGCGGGAATTGCTGGTGCTGGTAACTTCATGATCCGTGGCGCGCTACTGATCGGCTGTGCTTCCCTGCTCTGGGCGACGACCAGTATCGTTGCCAAGTTCCTGTTTTCGGATTCCGGGTTAGAGCCCCTGACCCTGGCGCTGCTGCGGCTGCTGGTCGCCCTGCCGGTCTTCTGGGTGCTGATGAGGCGGGAGCTGAATCGCCAGCGGACAGATGGGATGCGCCGCTGGTGGCCTTCGCTCACCCCGCCCGCGCTGATGGTGCTGGCGGCGCTCGGGCTGTTCCAGGCGTTCTATCAGGGGAGCTATCTGCTGGCGGTTGACCTCACCGGTGCGGGCATCGCGACCCTGATATCCCTGTGCCTGCCGCCGGTTCTGGTGGCGATCCTGGCTGCGCCCCTGCTGGGTGAGAAGCCCCGGCCGGTCACCATACTGGCACTGATCACGGCGATCGGGGGCACGGGCATGCTGGTGGCCAGCGACATGGACACCGCTGGCACACTGCGTCTGGCGGGTATCCTGCTGGCATTGCTGGCGGCGGCAGTTTATACCGGCTTCACCCTCACCAGTCGTTATAACTCTGCCGGTACTCCTGCCTTTACCACGGCGTTTATCTGCTTCCTGGTGGCCGCACTGATCCTGCTTCCGGTGGTCTGGATCAGCGGCGGCTTCGCCGGACTAAACACACTGGGGGTCAAACAGTGGCTGATGGTGGGTTACATCGGCCTGATCCCCACCTGCATCGGATACGTGTGTTTCTTTATCGGCATGAAAACCACCCCCGCCACCCTCTCCAGCATCATCGTGACGCTGGAGCCGCTGTTCGTGGCGGTGCT